>NZ_JBFHGC010000021.1:0-11774 GCF_041583315.1 Ilyobacter sp.
GGGCATTTAGCTTATTTTTCACAGGCCTTGATTTTTGTTTACTTTTCATCAAGGAAAAGTAACAGCCTTTCGGATAAATTCAGTAATTTACAAAAACTTCTCCACTCCACTGAGATCATTTTCATCAAAATTCGGAAACCATTGTCTCAATCTTTCCTTAGATTTAAGTTTTATCTCATGATCTATATAATTCTTTACTCTTCCGAGAGCAAAGGCCAGGGCACCTAGATCGTCTACAAATCCTCCGGGAATCATATCAGGTATAAGGTCTAAAGGTGCAATGAAATATCCCAGAGCCCCTATAATTATGGCCTTGTCCTTAGAGGGTACCTCTGGTTTTTTCATAACTTCAAATAATAAAATCCCTGCATATATTACATTTATCCCGGCCTTTTTTGCAAAATTCCCAATTTTTTCCAAAAATTTTGACTCACTGTACTGTTTTTCATACTCTTCGGTATTTATATTTTTCATCTAAAATCCTCCAGATTTATTTTTTATTTCTGTATTCCCATGGTGCCTGAGGATTATCCTGCTCCCACAAGCCCTTTTTATCTTTTTTAGCCCTGTTTTGGAGTATCTCTAATTTTTTTTCTTTCCTGGCGTATTTTTCGTACCACCAGGCATATCCTTCCTCTACCATAAGTTCGTTGAGATTGACTCCCTTTGAGTAAACTTTTCCCACAAGCCTCCCGTATCTGTCTTTTTCCACCACTTCTACTCTCACATCGTTTTTATCTATGTTCTTCATCAAGAACTCCTTAGCCTCCAAACCATAGGGCTGTGAGCTCTCTGGGCAGTCTATTCCGTAGAATCTTATTTTAAATTTTTCTCCGTTCATAACAATATGGATTGTATCCCCGTCAGGAATGTATACCACTTTACCTCTTACTTCTTCTGGAATCTCATTCTTCTTATTATATTCTACCTTCTCTTTGCTAGAATTCTTTTCTTCCGTCTGAAATTTACCAAAATAAGTCAGTATCACTATCATTATAATATAAATTATCTTTTTCATTGGTGTGCTCCTTCTTCTCCTCTGATCTTTCTGAGATAATATTAGCATAAAAAAATATAATTTAATAATATATCCTGAGACAGAGAGAGTTATTTTTCCTAATGTAAACAAAAAATAATCTTCATGGGATTACAAAGAATTCCATGAAGATTATTCACTGTCTAAACGATCAAATTAACAAATGATAGTGCCCCTATAAACCAAAGGGTGGGATTGATCTTATCAAACTCCCCTGTCCCTGCATGAACCACCACATATGCCACAAATCCAAAGCTCAGACCTACGCTGATGCTGTATGTAAGCGGCATCATGAGAATAGTTATAAAAGAAGGAATAGCAATTTTAAAATCCGTAAAATCTATCTCCCTTATATTTTTAAACATATAAACCCCTACTATTATTAGAGCGGGAGATGTTGCAAAGGCAGGAACTGCACCTACAAGAGGTGTGAAAAGTAGAGCTACAAGAAACAATGAGGCAGTTATCACAGATGCCAGGCCTGTCCTTGCTCCTGCGGCTATTCCTGCTGCTGACTCAGAAAGAGTGGTCACTGTACTGGTCCCCAAAAGCGCCCCTATAACCGTAGAAATGACATCAGAATGAAGCATTTTTCCCAGACCTTCTATCTTCCCCTCTTTGTTTTCAAGTCCTATCTCTCTGGCACATGCTATAAGAGTCCCCAGAGAATCAAAAAGGTCTACAAACATAAATGAAAATATAGGTCCCATCAGAGATATTTTCAGTGCTCCCAGTATATTCAGCTTAAAAGCAATGGGGGCTATACTAGGAGGCATAGATACCAGCGTTTTCGGAAGAATCACCTCTCCAAACATTATACCTAAAACTGTTGCTGCTACTATACCTATCAGTATTCCACCCTTTACCTGTCTTATCTCCAAAATAGCTGCGATTATAAGACCTATTACTCCGAGTACTACAGGAGTAGAAAATTCTCCCATGGTTACCAGTGTGGCAGGACTGGCTACAACAAGACCCATGCTCTGAAGTCCTATGAATGATATAAACAGACCTATTCCTGCAGTAACGGCAATTTTAAGGGATGCAGGGATGCAGTTTGCTATTTTTTCTCTTATCCCTCCTATGGCCATGAGAAAGAAGAATACTCCAGACATAAACACTACTCCCAAAGCGTCCTCCCAGGTAATCCCCTCTCCTAAAACCAGTGTGTAAGTAAAAAATGCATTGAGCCCCATACCAGGTGCAAGGGCAAAGGGTGCATTTGCCCACAGAGCAGATATGAGCGTCCCTATGGCTGCCGAAAGGCAGGTCACTGTGATAAGTGCTCCCTTGTCCATACCTGTGGAGCTGAGTATAGAGGGATGCACAAAAATAATATAAGACATAGTGAGAAATGTCGTCACTCCCCCTATAATCTCCTGTTTTACATTACTCCCTCTTTCATTGAGTTTAAAGAGCTTCTCCAACACTCCCTCATCTCTTCCTAAAACCTTTTCCATTTTGTCCTCCTAAAACCTTATTTAAATCTTTATAATAAAAAAAGATACAAATTCATGATAGAATTTGTACCTGAATAAACCTGCTCCAAGTATAATTCCACCCATAGCAGATTCATTTAAGGTGAATCCGTAGAAACTCTTGGACCATATCTCCAAAATTATACGAGTGAATTATTTTCCTAAACCTAAAATAATCCTAAAACCAGTTAATATTTTAAACAATAACCTCTATTTTGTCAATTTGTTTTTAAAGGTTTCAGGAAGTGGAAGGTCTATCTTTAGCTTGAGTGAAGGAATTTCTGTCAGATGGGAAAATAGACACATCTCTCCTCTGCTGTTTTCCCCGTATTTCGCATCGCCTACTATGGGATGCCCCAGGTTAGCCAGGTGAACTCTCAGTTGGTGGGTTCTTCCTGTTCCTAGTATACCCTCTAGTATTGTTCTGTTTTTACCTCTTTGGATGACTTTGAAATAACTTATACTTTCTTTTGCCCCATCTTCATATTTCTCAAGCTCTATCACATGGGTGTCTGTCTTTTTCAGATAGCTTTTTATCTGAAATTCATCCCTGTCTACCCTTCCCTCTACTACAATGTAGTATCTCTTATTTATATCTCCGTCCCTCATCTCTTCAGATAGCTCTCTGGTTACAGGAAGGGTTTTGGCTCCTATTATTAGTCCGGAAGTAGCCTTATCTATTCTGTTTATAAATGTAAACTCTTCACTTTCATAGTAGGATTTCAGCATCTCTGACAAACCGTAATCGTGGCCGCTTCCCTTGTGCATAACCATATTAGAAGGTTTGTTGAAAATGAGCACCTTTTCATCTTCATAGACTATACCTTTTTTTATATAGTCTCGCTCCTCCTGGGAGAGATTTACAAATTCTTTTACAGCTGTCTCACCACCCATGTAAAAGACCTTTACTACATCTCCCTCCTGCAGCCTGTAATTCTGCTTTACTTTTTTCCCGTTTACTTTTATTCTGCCTTTTCTTATGAGCTTAAATATCTCTGTAAGATTTATACCTTCATACTTCTTTCTTATAAACTTATCCAGTCTCGTGTCATGGAAGTTTTTTTCTATATTATGTTCCATATTCTCTCCTTAGTCTTTGTATATCTTTACACTCTGCACGATACCTAGCATCATAAATGTAAATAAAAACGAACTTCCTCCGTAGCTCATAAGGAGGAGTGGCAGTCCGGTAACAGGCATGACACCCATTATCATCCCCATATTTACTACAGTGTGGAAAAATATTATAGCTGCCACTCCGTAGCATACCAGCTTTCCGTAGTTGTCGTTAGTAGCACTTCCCACTCTGGATATCTGTATTATAAGTGCCAGATAAAGTCCTAAACGTATAAGTCCTCCTATGAGCCCTGTCTCTTCCAGAAATACTGCCCCTATAAAATCCGTATGGGATTCAGGCAGAAACCGCAGCTTACTCTGAGTCCCCTGGAAAAATCCCTTGCCAAATAGACCCCCTGATCCCACTGCAATCATTGACTGGATTACATTCCATCCGCTTCCTAACATATCTGCTTCCGGATTTAAAAATGTCAGTATTCTCTGCTTCTGATACTCCTTCAGAAGAAAGAAATAGGATACAGGAACAAAAGCTGCTCCTGCCCCGGCTATTATTAGTATGGACTTCCAGTCAATTCCGTGGATAAATATGAGAATACAGTATAAAAATATTAATACCAGAGATGTCCCCAGATCCGGTTGTTTTGCTATCAAGAGAAATATCGGTACTATATGAATTCCAGTCAAGACTATATGTTTCATTCCACGAAAGTTATTCTTGTACTTATTTACCAGTAGCTCTGAAAGAGTCAGCACTATAAAAAGTTTTGAAAATTCAGAAGGCTGTATATTTAGAGGCCCTAGAGGTATCCATCTCTGAGCTCCGAGACGGGTCTCTCCAAATATAAATACACTCAGCAGCAAAATTACATTAAAAAGATAGATTACCTTTGAATACTTAGCATAATTTCTATAATTAAAAAAAGAAAAAAATAGGTAAACCCCAAGACCTATAACTATCCATACAAGCTCCCTATAAAAAAAACCATAAGTTTTTTGATGGGTGGCACTGAGTACGGAAAAAAGACTGACAGCAACTATCAGCATTATATTTATAAAAAGAGACCTATTCATTTTTTTTATTTTTCTGAGGATGGCTCTTATATCCCTGTTATTTTTCATGACTCCCTCTTTCGCTACTTTTTACCTGTGTGACCAAATCCGCCGCCGCTTCTGCTTGTCTCTTCAAGGCTATTCACTTCACTGAATTTCATCTGGTATACTTTTTGAAGAACCAGCTGGCCTATTCTTTCTCCTGGCTGTATCTCATAGTCTTCACTGCTCAGGTTTACCACTATAACCTTTATCTCTCCCCTATAGTCTGAATCTATAGTCCCAGGGGTATTCAATAGGGTTATCCCGTGCTTTATAGCCAGTCCGCTCCTAGGCCTTACCTGCACCTCATATCCGTAAGGTATTTCCATTTTTATTCCGGTAGGTATTAGATCTCTCCCAAGTGGTTTCAGTGTCACAGGCTCATCCATATAAGCACAGACATCCATTCCAGAGGCTCCCTCTGTCATATATTTCGGAAGAGTTACTCCCTCTTCTTTTAGAATTTTAACTTCTATTTTTTCCAAAATTTATCCCCCCTATATATCGCCCAATATTGTCCAAGAGTAATATTTTTCGTCGAAAATTTCAAGTGCCGCAGTTTTTATATCCTCTAGACTTATATCCTCTATCTCCTGGATTATCTCATCTAAGTCCCTTACTCTGTTATATACTACATAAGAGCTGGCCATTCTGTTCATCCTTGATTTGCTTGTTTCAAGACCAAATGTCAGCATACTTAAAAACTGATTTTTAGCTTTTCTTAGCTCTTCCTCTGTTATTCCGTCTTTTTTTATCTCTTCAAACTCGTCCTTGATCATCTGGATCACTTCTCTGTAATTTTCCTTTGTTGTTCCTGCATATACTGTGAAGAGTCCTCCCTCTTCAAAAGATGAATTGTAGCTGTATACAGAGTATGCAAGGCCTCTTTCTTCTCTTATCTTCTGAAAAAGTCTCGAGCTCATATTTCCCCCGAGGATGTTTGATATTATAGAAACTGAATATCTGATCTTATCAGTTGTCGATACTCCCTTTGTGTTAAAGCACAGGTGCATCTGATTCGTATCTCTTTTTATGATATTTTCTCCTGGATTCACAGACATATCACCGTCATACTCTCTCTCAAATTCATCTCTTTCAAGAGTTCCTATTCCTTCATTCAGAAGATTCATTATCTCATCTTTATCCACACGTCCTGCTACTGATATTACAATCTTAGACGGCACATATCTTTCCTCAAAATACGAAACAAGTTTTTCCCTGGTGATATTCTTTACACTTTCCATACTTCCCAGTACTATGTTTGACTGACTTCCGTTTACTGCAAATCTCACATTTTCATCATGAACTTTTTCCTCGGGAATATCCTCATACATTTTTATCTCTTCTATCACGACATTTTTTTCTTTTTCCAGATTTTCTTCGGTGAAAGTTGAGTTTAAAAATATATCTGTCAGAATATCAGTTCCGACTTTCAGCTTATGAGAAAGCATCTGTACATAATATACAGTCATCTCTTTGCTTGTATAGGCATTTACTATCCCGCCTTCATTATCTATTGTTTCCGATATCTCTTTAGAGGTTCTGTTAGTTGTTCCTTTAAACATCATGTGCTCTAGTAAATGAGATACCCCTTCTTCACCTGGAAGTTCATTTTTAGCTCCTGTTTTCACAAATATCCCCAAGGCTACTGAATTAAGATTTTCTATATTCTCAATTAATACGGGAATTCCGTTTTTCAATTTTAGTATCTCTATTTTCATAAGTTGTCCACTCCCATTCTATCAATATTCGGCTCTATACATGGTATAAATACCGAGTCCCAGAAATAAAACATTAGGTATCCAAGCCCCTATAAAGGGATGAAGCACACCTCCCATACTCACTGCTTCCATCGATGCCTGCACTATATAGTATCCATAGCCAAGGCCCACACTCATTGCCACACTCACTGCAGAGGCCCCTCTCACATATCTGCTTCCCAGAGACAGTCCCAGAAATGATATTACAAAACTGGCAAAAGAAAAAGAGGTTCGGTTTCCAAGCTCCATGAGTATCTCTCTGGAATTTCCACCTGTCTGCTTTATCGCCCCTAGAGTACTTCTCAGTTCTTTTATAGTGAGAAGTTTAGGGTCTATATTAGGAGCCAGGAATCTCTCAGGCTCCTCATCATATCTTACATCCTGCAATACCGGCAGGGTGTAGCTGCTCTCATTTTCCAGATTGTTTACTGTTACATTTTCAAATTTCCATATTTTATTTTCTCTGTCATAAACACCTTTTTCAGCTGTTATAATCTTTGTCAGTTTTTCAAATTTTGAATCCAGTTCCAGTATCTCTATGTTTACAACTGTAGAAGTTATCCTGTTTATGCTTTCAGCATAGTATACGTAGTTGTCTTTTCCCCTGAGAAAAGCTTTTTTTCTGCTTTCAGGGAGCTTCATGTCTTCGTAGCCGCCTCTTTTTATCTCTCTAGACCTCTTTATAGATGCTGGATACACCCTGTCATTCATATAGTAGACACCCAGAGATATAAGAAAAGCTACTAAGATAGGAAAGGCTATTATTCTCTTGAAACTTATTCCAGAAGTTTTCAGAGCTATTATCTCAAGGCTGCTGGCCATTTTGTTTATGGTCATTAGCCCCCCTAGCAATACTGCCAGAGGCATTACCTTTATTATTATATCAGGAAGGAGGCTCAGTATATAATATACGGCATCCAGTCCGCTAAATCTTCCCTCTGTGACATACCTTATCACCTTAAAAAGCTGACTCAGTATAAAGATATTTATAAATCCAAAAAGGCTCAGAATAATAGACTTTATGAAGTTTAGTGTAATATATCTGTCTATTCTCTTCATCTATCCTCTCCTCTTTTTCACAAAGTACATCCACATTGTAAGTCCCAAAAGTACAAAGTTCGGAGTCCACACCCCTATAAAAGGTGATATTTTATCCCTGTTGGCCATTACCACTCCCACATTGAGAGAGGCTATGTAGAGGAAGATTACCCCTAGACTTATCCCGTAGCTGACACCCTTTCCGCTTCTGTGATGCCCTATGGAAAACAATACCCCCAGGACTCCTAGCATAATTGCCGAAAGAGGGATAGCAAGCTTCTTGTTCATTTCCACAATATAAGGCAGTTTCTCTTTTTCCTCTTTGATCTTTATCTCCTTCAGGAGCTGTCTCACCGACATGGTCTCTATCTCACTTACTTTCATCTTTACATTTTGGAAAAATGAGTTTATAGGTATCCTCTGTTTTGAAAACTCCCCTCTCAGTTTTTCTTTTCCTGTGGGGTCTAGATTATAAAACTCTGCATCTTCCAAAATCATAGCCGCGTCTTTCCACAGTGCTTTTTTTGCAGTGAGAACTGTGGGAAAAGGATTGTCTTTTTCCTTTTTAAAGATGATTATATTTTCAGCAGACCCGTCTCCACCTACTTTGTCTATGTAGATGCTGTAGTCATCCACCTCATCTATATACATATTTTCCTTCAGCTGAAATGCAGGCTTCTCGTAGGCTATCTTCAGAGTAAGTTGCTGCAGTTTTATAAAAGAATTAGGTATTATAGATTCCTGCAGAAAAAAAACAAAGGCCGTTATACCCAGAGCCAGCATAAAAGTAGGCTTTATTATGCTGTTCAGACTCATTCCCATAGAGTTCATAGCAGTACTTTCACTGGTACTGGTGAGTTTAGAGTAAGTTATCATGACACCTAGGAAAAATCCCATTGGTATAGTCTGGGAAAGTATAGGGGGAAGATAAAAAGAAAGAATCCTCACAACATCTAGGAGGGATACACCCTTTACTATGATATTTTCCATCATCTGTACCATGATATCTATTAAAAAAATAAAGGTAAAGAGACTGATACCAAAAATTATGGGCATCTTCATCTCCTTTAATATATACCTATGTATTATTTTCATTAGATTACTCCTTTAATATATTTTTCAGATACTTGTCTATTTTTTCTTTATGTGCAATATTTTGAAGTTTTTCACCGTATTCATCGGGAAAATACTCTCTCAGCGTGGGAAGAGAGTATATAAATGCCTTCTGACTATAGCTCCCCTCTCCGTATTTTTTCACAAAATCCATATTCATACTCAAAAGAGAGTAGAAAACCAGAATTACAAATGAGATCAACAGTCCTTTAAATGATCCCAGTATAGCTCCTGCAGCGGTATTTATTTTACCCTTGAAAGCCTTTTTCAGGGCTTTTTTTATAAACATTATAAATATCCCCATTACTGTGTAGACTCCGAGAAATACAATGGCGTAGACTCCCGAGTAAAAGGGACTCTCAGGCTTGATTGCAAATCTTAATATGAGTATAGGGGTTATACTTTTAGAAAAAATAATATTTATTATCATTCCGAAAAAAGAAAGTACCTCTATAAAAAATCCATTCAAGTATCCCTTTAAAACTGTAATTAAAAGTATTACTGCTATTAAAATATCAAGATACATATTGACCACTCCCTGTTAATCCTCTAGAACCTTTACCCACAAGGCTTTTAAATATAAAGTTTCCGGAACATGCAAAATCCAAGGATGATCCTCTGGCTGATAATTTATCCCCATTACCTGGAGTCTTTTCCCGTTGTTTGAAGCTGCCATTCTAGTTACCTCTATAAGGTCCTGAAGTGATAGATGATATGCACATGTTATTATTCCCAGTATTCCGTTGTTCTCCAGCATCTTAAAGCTCTCGTCACAGAGGTCGTAAAAGAAGTCTCTTCCTCTCCTTATATCGATTTTCTTCTTTATAAGAGAAGGAGGATCCAGGGTTATGACGTCGTATTTGTCTCCCCTTGATGCCATCACTTTCAGCAGCATGAAGGCGTCTCCTTCTACAGTTTCAAAATTCCCTTCAAATCCGTTTAGTTTATAGTTTTCATGACACAGTTCCAAGGCATGGGCATTTTTATCTATGGCCACGACTTTTTTACATCCCTCTTTCAATGCAGCTACAGAGAAACCTCCGCTGCTTGAGAAAACATCAAGAAATCTAGTATTTCCATTGAGATGAGGCCTTATAAATTTCCTTGAATCTCTTTGATCCAGAAAAAACCCTGTTTTCTGACCGTCTACTATATCTATCACATATTTTAGGCCGTTATCTTCCATTATTGTTCTGTCAGGTATATCTCCGAAAATCACTCCGGTTTTCTGCTCTACTCCCTCGTGAGTTCTGTTCTCCACATCACTTCTCTCATAAATCCCCTTTGGCTTTACTACTTTTTTTACTGCATTTATTATCTCTTGTCGGAATTTCTCAATCCCTGAGTTTCTGAACTGTATGGAGAGATACTTATCAAATTTGTCTATAATAAGCCCTGGAAGCCCGTCTCCCTCTGAGAAAAATATTCTTGTGCAGTTTGTTTCCCCTTCTAGATGTTTCCTCTTTTCATAGGCTTTTTTTATCTTATCCAGGATAAACTTTTTATCTATAGGTTCATCTTTCGTTGTAAGAACCCTCACAAAAGCAGAAGTTCCCTCTGTGACATAGCCTCTTCCTACAAAGGTAAGATCCCCCTTGCAAACATCTACTATATCTCCGGTTTTCGGCTCTCCCATCATGCTATGTATCTCATCCTTAAAAACATTTGGATAAAAATTCTTTATTTTTTTTTCTTTACCGTTTTTCAGTATAACTCTTATCATCAATCTATCCTTCCTGAAACTCTTTCGTTTCACTCTCTTGCAGAGATTTTAATTTTAGTACTTTCCCGTTTTTTATATAAAATCTGCTTACTCTTCTTCCCAGTCCTATCATTATCTCATAGGGTATTGTCCCTATACCTTCTGCTTTTTTCAGTATATTTTTCCCTATGATTGTTACTTCTGTCCCTACGTGCACCCTGTCTTTCAGTTCATCTGGTATTTTTATCATGGTCATATCCATGCATATTTTACCTATTACCCTGCACGCCACTCCGTGTATTTCTACAGTTCCTCCGTTTGAAAACTCTCTGATAAATCCGTCAGCGTATCCCACTGATATAGTACCGATAAGGTCTCCAGGTTCTGCTGTCTCTGTATTCCCATAAGATATATATGTTTTTTCAATAATTTTATTTAAAAAAACTATTTTTGTTTTAAAGGAAAATACAGGTTTAAATTTTTTCTGGAGATCACTTTTAAAGGGAACTATACCGTGAAGAATTATTCCCACCCTGACTAAATTGTTGTTTGTAGCGTCTCCAAACCTCAGTAGTCCCGAGCTGTTTAATATATGTCTGTACCTTATGGACTCCATTTTTTCAAAAACCTTGAATTTTTCGATTTGAGCCAGTGTAAACTCATCTTTTTCAGGCATATCTGCCACAGAGAGATGAGAATAAACTCCCACCACATCAGCTATACCTTCATCTTTTATCTTTTTTATAGCTTCTATGGCTTCTTCATGGGAAAATCCCAGTCTTCCCATTCCAGTGTCCACTTTTATATGCACTTCTGGATGGAGATTATTCCTCTTTAGAAATTCTATCTGTTCAAATGAACTTATTGTGATTTGAAAGCCACAGTCTACAGCATCTGATACATTCTCAAATGGAGTAGCACCCAAAAGTAAAATTTCCCCTTTTATGCCTGCTTTGTAGAGCTCGTAACCTTCTTCATAACAAGCCACACCGAAGTTCTCAATTCCGTTTTCAGACAACACCCTGGCACACTCTAGTGCACCCATACCATAACCGTCTGCTTTTATTACTCCCATAATCTTTTTTGATCCTGCAAATTCTTTTATTCTGTTTAAATTATATATTAAATTATCCAGATTTATATCTGCCCAAGCTCTCAAAAAACCTCACTCCTCTTCCTGTTAATACAAAAATACTCCTTATTATTTTTAAGAAATATTTTTATATTAAGCCTTCCCGGTTTGACCGGGAAGGCTTAATTTTTATTTTTCTAAGATAGCTTCTTTATTTTTATTCTTTTCCAATAAATATACCAACGGGCTGGCTACAAAAATCGATGAGTAAGTTCCTGCTACTACCCCTATAAGCAGAGTTGTTATGAAAGTCCTCAGACTGTCCCCTCCGAAAATCAGGATTGCTATTACTGCAAGAAAGGTTGTGAGAGATGTATTTATAGATCTCGTCATAACCTGGCGTATA
>NZ_JBFHGC010000022.1:0-11717 GCF_041583315.1 Ilyobacter sp.
AGCTGGTCCGCCTCCAGGACATCGTTGGTTGCGATGCGAAAGTCGGTAACCGATCCAGCGCTGCGGATTGGGAGCAGTGGCCCGAACGCTACGCGCTCAAGTGGGAAGAACTCGTGCTGAGCTTACAAGATAACATCCGTACCCTGCAACAATTGCCACCATTATAACTGTTATAACTTCATTTATAGGAGAGACTTTGGCTCTTATTTTTCTCGCCTTCATTGAAGCATCAAACTCTTTCATATTAAGGGTGCTGTAATTTTTTGTTGTACTGTCTTCAGTGGCAAAGGCCTTTACTATATTTATTCCAGAAAGACTTTCCTGGGTGTAGGCAGTCAGTTCACCTGCAATATCCTGCCTCTGCCTTCCGGCTTTCCTGAGTTTTTTTGTGTATTTTTTAATGAGGTTCATCACTGCTGGAAGAGCCGTGAGGGATATGATACTCAAGAAAGTATTCACTTGAAATATTCTTACTAAAAGCACTATGGCAGTTGTTACCTCTTTTAAAACATCAAAAATAAGGAATCCTATCCTGCCAAGCATAGAGGCATCTCCAGAAAGCCTGGCCATTATATCTCCTAATTTATTGTTCTTATAATAGGATATAGGAAGATTCTGAAGGTGTTTAAATACATCTATTTTTATCTCACGTCTTATCGTCTCTGTTACAAAGGCTGATTTCACGTCTGTAAAATAAGAGGCAATCCCCTTTAAAATTGTCGATATTATGAGTCCTGATATTACAATTACAAGCATTTTTACATTTTTACTTATAAGTACATCATCTACCAGATACTTTATGAGCCATGCCGGTAACGCACTTAGTCCAGAAGCCACAAAAGACAAAAGAATTGTAGAAATAAGAAGTGTCTTGTGCCTTATACTGTACTTTAAAAAAGTATTTAATGATCTATTTTTTAATGGGTTATTTTTACTCATAGCTGACTTTACTCCCTTTTAAAACATATTGGGCATAACTCCTGATGACCTCATCACCAGAGAGTTTCTTTCTTATCTCTTCTATCTTGATATCCATTTTTTCTATATTTTTTAGTATTTCATTCATTTTAGCGGAAATTTTCATAGAATTACAGTCTCTCTGAAGGAGTTCAGGATAAATTTCTTCATTTAAGGTTAGATTTGGAAGAGACACAAACCCTAATTTCAAAATATATCTCGCTATAAATTCATTTATTATATTTGTTTTATAAAGAACTATTCCAGGAATTCCCATAAGGGCAAGTTCCAGAATGACTGTTCCTGATGCTGCTAGGGCAATTTTACTACTTTTAATAGCGTCTTTAAGAGTTATATCACTTTGTACCTTGAGGTTTCTATATTTTTCAAGGTCAGATTCTATCCAGTTCAGGTGATCTTCAGAGGCAAGTTTCAGAAGAAATTTTTCATCTTTTCTTTTTTCCACAACCTCTAGCATAATTGGAAGTAATTTTTTTACTTCTTGTTTTCTGCTCCCTGGAAGAAGAAGTATTTTATTTCCTCTGTTTTTTATCACTTCATATTTTTCAATAAATGGATTCCCAAAATATACGGCTTTTACTCCATGTTTTTTATAGAAGTCAACTTCCCACGGAAATATTACCATTATATGATCTGCCAATCTTAAAGACTTAATTCTTTTTTCTCCCCATACCCATAACTTGGGGGGGATATAATAATATACCTCTACATGAGGCACTCTTTTTTTTAAAAGTTCTAAAAATTTCAGATTGAATCCTCCGTAATCTACCAGGATGACTTTCTCTATTTTATTGACCTCTATAAACTCTAGATATTCATCGGCCTTTTTCTTTAAGAACCTGTACTTCATAACTGCTTCAGTAAAGCCCATTACCGCCAGTTCCTTTATGTCCTGGATTATATTTACACCGACATTTTTTGAGTGCTCTCCTGCGACACCATAAAAAACAGCTTGATCATTTTCTTTAAGAATCTCTTTTACAAGATAGGAAAGGTGAAGATCTCCTGACATCTCACCTGTTGAAACAAAAAATTTCATCTTACCCCTCCTTTTCTAAAGCTTCACACCCATTATAAAAAGTTTATTTTCATTTGCAAGTTTTACAGCCTGTTCCTGATCAAGGAAGAGCATTTTCCCCGCTTCTCCTACAATACCTTTGGCTCCTATTTCTACCGCTTTTTTTATTGTATCTAGCCCAACAGCTGGTATATCCACTCTCATATCCTGCTGAGGCCTGGCCATTTTTATTATTATACACCCTTCTCCGGCATATTTTCCTGCCCTCAAAATGGTCTGATCTGTACCCTCTATTCCCTCTAAGGCTACAACTGAAGAGTCCTTGCACACAACTGTCTGCCCTGCATCAAGCTCACTCAGAGCCTTGGCTGCTTCTACACCCATTTTTATGGTTAGACTGTCATTTTTTTCGGGACTTGAGACTGTATAAACTTTATCCTTAAACATAAAATTTCCAAGTAGATGATTCTGAGGCAAAACTTTTATCCCACAAAGTTTTAAAAGAGATATGATACCAAAAAGAAGGGTTTCATCTTTATTATCAGGAAGTTTTTTCAGGAGTTTCTTGCCATAGTCATCAAACTCCATATTACCGAACATAATACTTTTTTCAACTTTCCCGAGCATCACAAGTTTTTCTATATTATTGCGGAGAAGATATTTTATAATATCCCCTATACGCCCCACGTTCATCATTCTAAAATTTTCGTGTTCTTTTATCTCTTCTTCAATTGTATCAAAGAGGCCGATGGGAAATACTTCGTATCCCTTTACTCCGGCCTCTTTTAAGAAATAAAGGGGCAATTTCCCATTGCCCACTATTATCCCGATTTTTTCCATTATCTGGCGATCCCCCTGTCACTTTTTTCAATAAAATCTACAAGGTACATTACATTTTTGTCTTCACTATAAGTCGACTTCAGCTCTTCTACAGCTTCTTTTAGAGGCATTCCTGATCTGAATATCAATTTATATGCTTTTTTTAGATTCCTTATTTCTTCATCACTGAAGCCTCTTCTTCTTAAGCCCACTGAATTTAAGCCTCTTATCTTTGCCTTGTTACCTTCTGCAAGAACAAAAGGACATATATCCTGATTTATTGCACTTGCTCCTCCTGTCATAGAGTAAGAACCTATACGGCAAAACTGATGTACAGGTGTAAGTCCTCCTACAAGGGCATTGCTGTCCACAGTTACGTGTCCTGCAAGAGTGGCGTTATTTGAAAAAATACAGTTGTCCCCTACAATAACATCATGAGCTATGTGAACATAAGCCATGATGAGGTTGTTGTCTCCCACTCTGGTCTCCCATCTGTCTGTGGTTCCCCTGTGAATGGTAACAAATTCCCTTATTTTATTGTTATTTCCTATGATGGTTTTTGTAGGCTCACCTTTATATTTAAGGTCTTGAGAATCCTTTCCTATGGAAGCAAAGGAATATATCTTATTCCCCTCTCCTATTTCTGTAATTCCTTCTACCACCACATGAGATTCAAGGAGAGTATTCTTTCCTATTTTTACATCCTTACCTATTACGCAATAGGGTCCGATTTTCACTCCATCCTCAAGTACAGCTCCTTCTGCTATAATTGCTGTCTCGTGTATCTCAACCACTTTATTTCCTCCTATTTGCCCATGATAGTGAAGGTAAATGATGCTTCTGTAACAACTTTTCCATCAACTTTTGCAACTCCATGTGCTTTTACTATGTTTCTTCTTAGTTTGTTTACGTTGCACTCATACACGATCTGATCTCCAGGTCTTACAGGAGCTTTAAACTTTACATTTTCAATAGCTGCGAAATAAGGTACCTGTCCGCCATTTGGCTCCATTACAAGTACACCTAAACACTGTGCCATTCCTTCTACAATAAGTACTCCCGGCATAATAGGATGCCCAGGGAAGTGTCCGTTGAAGAAATCTTCATTTATCGTAACGTTTTTAATTCCTACTATTTTAAGTTCCTCTTTGTCTAGCTCTACTATCTTGTCCACAAGAAGAAACGGGTATCTATGTGGGATTCTCTCCATAATTTCCATAACATTTAACATTCTTTTCACTCCTTTTTTTAATCTATCATATATTTTTTAAAGATTGTTTGACAGCAATAGTTTTGCAAACTCTATATCAATGGCATGTCCGGCTTTTACTGCTATGATATGACCTTTTATAGGTCTGTTTAAAACTTTCAGATCTCCAATAATATCAAGCATTTTATGTCTTACAAACTCATCTTCAAATCTAAGTCCTCCGGGGTTTAGCACACCGTCCTTTTTTACTACGATGGCGTTTTCCAGTGTTCCTCCCAGAGCAAGGTTATTTTTTTTAAGGTATTCCACCTCATAGTCAAAACCAAATGTTCTGGCTGGGGCGACTTCACTTTTGTAAGTCTCTATATCTATCTCTTTTTCCAGAACCTGTGATTTCAGAAAAGTATGTTCAAACTTTATAGAGTAAGTTATCTTGTAACCGTCATAGGGAAGTGCAATTATATGCTTGTCTCCCTGACTTATGTATAGGGGTTCTTTTATGACAATTTCATCTATTTCAGCCTCTATATCTTTTATCCCGTTTTTTTCCAATAATTCGACAAATGGTTTTGCACTTCCGTCTCCTATAGGAAGCTCGTTTCCGTCTAACTCTACAAAAAGGTCCGTTATGCCATATACATAGAGTGCCGACAGAAAATGTTCTATTGTGTGGACATTGGCCCCAAATTCATTTCTGAGATTGGTTCCTCTTGTAAGATCAAAAGTATTATTTATGTCTAAAATAATCTCATTTTCTCCGTCTTTAAGGTCCACTCTTTTGAATATTATCCCTGTTCCATTTTCAGCGGGGATAAGCTTTAGTTTTATATTCTCACCTTTGTGGAGACCTATACCGTTATAAACTATCTCATTCTGGATTGTTCTTCTATTCAAGTTAATCTCTCCTCACCATAATATTCTCTAACAGCTTCATAGTAATTAAATTATAAATTTAAAGATACTCTTCAAAAGAAGTTATATTTTGTTTATAAATTTATCTGCAGCCATTGTAAGGAACTTCTTCTTTCCTATACTAAATTCTACTTCTACTGTCTTATCGTTTATATTCCTCACAATACCCAGTCCAAACTTCTTGTGAGTAACCTTTTCCCCTATAGAATATGGAAGGTTACTGTTGGATACTTTTGATTTACCATCTCTGATAGGGTTGAAGTTCTCCACCGAAGACTTGGCAACAGGTTTGTTCTCTGAAGCTTTCTCTATTTTCTTTACGTTTATCAGTTCTACAAGATGTCCGGGAATCTCATCTAAAAACCTAGACTGTGTTCTAAACTGCATCTGCCCATATACAAATCTTTGCTTCGCATAATACATATACAGTTTTTCCTCAGCTCTTGTTATGGCCACATAGCAGAGTCTTCTTTCCTCTTCTAACTGAGTCGGATCATATTCCACTTTCGATCCCGGGAATACTTCATCCTCTACTCCCACCACGAAAACCACAGGAAATTCAAGCCCTTTTGAATTATGTATTGTCATAAGTTTGACATAATCCTTGTCTTCCTCAAGCTTATCTGTAGCACTTATAAGTGCTGTATTTTCAAGATATTCCCCCAGTGTTAGATTTTCCTGGACTTTTTCCATCTCACTTATGGAGTTTCTCAGTTCCTCTATATTTTCTATTCTAGACTCGGCTTCCTCTCCCAGGCTTTCCAGGTATGAGAAATACCCTATTGTTTTCACTACTTCGTCAAAGATCTCGGATACAGGCATATACTGGCTCTCTTCTATAAAATTTAAGAGCATCGAATGGAATTCAGACAATACGATTTTCAGATTTTTACTCAGTCCATCTATCTCTTCAGATCTTCCCAGTGCTTCAAAAATACTTATACCGCTGTTCCCGGCAAATTCTGATATTTTTTCTATACTTTTTGCCCCTATTTTTCTTTTAGGTATATTTAATACCCTCAGTAAGTTTAGGGAGTCAAGGGAGTTATTTATGACATTCAGATAGGCCATTATATCCTTTATCTCCATCCTTTGATAGAACTGCATCCCTCCAAAAACTTTATATGGAATATTAAATTTTATGAAAAGTTCTTCAAAGGCTCTAGATTGGGCATTTGTCCTATATAGTATTGTGAAATCTTTATAATTTCTGTTTCCGTTCTTAAGTCTGTTTATCTCCTGAAGAACCAGAAAAGCCTCATGTCTGGCGTCTTCCGATTCAAATATTCTAATTAATTCGCCTTTATCTTTCTCTGTCCAGAGATTTTTCCCCTTGGAGCTCTCGTTATTTTTTATTATCGAGTTGGCAGCTTCCAGTATATGAGCTGTCGATCTGTAGTTTTGTTCGAGTTTTATCACAAACGCTTCAGGATAGTCCTTTTCAAAATCCAGGATATTCTGTATATTTGCCCCTCTAAACCCGTAAATACTCTGATCTTCATCTCCTACCACACAGATGTTTTTATATTTTTCAGCAATTTTATTTATTATCTGATACTGAGTATTATTTGTATCCTGGTACTCATCTACCATTATATACTGATATCTTTCCTGGACTTTCTCTCTTATTTTCTGGATATCCATCAGCCTGTTTGTATTGACAATTATATCAGCAAAATCCATGGCGTTATTATTCTTAAGTCCCGAATTGTATCTTTTGTATACAGAAGACACTGTCTTGTAACTTTCCAGAAAACCTCTGGAATCTTTTTCATACTCTTCAGGAGTGATCCCGTCTTCTTTTAATCTCGATATTATAGAGGCTATCCTTGCAGGAGTAATACTCTTGTCTGTGATAACCAGGTCCTTCATTATATTTTTTATGAGTCTTTTCTGATCGTCTCCGTCATAGATGTTAAAGTTTGAATTGTATCCCAATTCCACTCCGTACATTCTGAGGAGTCTCACACCGAAGGCGTGAAATGTTGAAACCATTACTCTTTTTGAGTCTTCTCCTATGAGAGTTTCCACCCTTTCTCTCATCTCTCTGGCAGCTTTATTAGTAAAAGTTACAGCGAGAATTTTGTAAGGGGAGATCCCTTTTTCCATTACCATGTGGGCTATCCTGTAGGTTACTGTCCTGGTTTTACCACTTCCTGCACCGGCAAGTATAAGGACAGGCCCGTCTACCTTTGAGGCAGCTTTTTTCTGTTCAACATTCAAATTATTTAATATACTCATATCTAAATTTCTCCTTAAGCATTATATCATAATAAATAGTACTAATCAATTATATAGTCTATATGAATAATCACATCTCTCAGCTCTTCAAAATCTGAAAGAAGAGAGTACTTCAGGTCATCTGCAAGAGTATGTGCCTCATAAACAGTCATATCCTTAGAAACTCTTATATGAAAAGATAAGAATATTTTGTGACCTGATACCCTCATTAATATATCGTGGATATTTGTGATCTCAGTGCTGCCGTAGACATATTCCTCTATTTTCTTTAAAAAAACCTTATCCTGCTTGTCCAGAATATTGTTAGACGTTTCCAAAATAATATGTATCCCCTCTTTCCCTATAAACAAGGATACCAAAATACTCACAATAGTGTCAAATATTGGGTTGACATATATTGATAGCAGCAGACCTATAACTACACCCATAGAAGATACTGCATCACTCTTGTGCTCTCTGGCATCTGCAAGGACAGCATCACTTTTGGTACGCAGACCTATTCTTTTTTTATAGAGGTACATATAATATTTTACTATCACTGAAAATAGAGCCACAAAAATCGTGATTTTTGAAGGAACTATGAAATCCACACCTTTCACAAGTGAGATTACACTGTCCCTCACCAGCTCAAAAGCAGTCAGAACAAGCAATACCCCTACAATATTTCCAGCTATGCTTTCTATTTTTTCATGTCCATAAGGGTGGTCTTCATCCTCGGGGATATTTCCGAAATATATACTAAAAAGTATGACCACAGAGCCCACCACGTCTGACATAGAATGGAAACCATCTGCAATTAGGGCCCTACTCTTTCCAAATACTCCGACTATAATCTTAAAAACTGATAAGAGTACATTTATGAATATTGATATCCAGGTTCCTTTTACACTGTCTTTCAGCCTCTCATTTTTTTGCTGTATCCCATGATATACCAGTACATCTTTTTCTCTGAAAAACCCTTTTTTCTCAAAGTAACTTTCTTCTTCGGTATCTTGGATTTTTACTGAATCTATACCATGTTTCAGAGCGTAGTTAATTATATGATCAATAAGTTTTGTTCCGTAGGACTGGTACCTCTTTTCCATTTTGACAAATATTTTCCTCAGGATATATCCATCGGCAGATTCAAGTATGAGAGCATAAGCTAATATATTTTTTTTATCTGTCAGAAGAAAGTATTTTCCTTTTACTTCATAGATAAAATCTTCATCCATTTCTTTCAATAACGACAGATTGCCCCCTAATTCCCCGGCACTCAAAACTCTATACATCAGTCTGCCTCCTTTTCTTTATAAAAATAGAGAAGAATATTTATTATCCTTCTCCTTCCAAATTTAATCATATACAAAAAATAAAAAAAGTGTCGTGAACCGATCTTCGAAAAGAGCCGATCCGCAACACCCGAAGTAACAAGCTTAGTGCTGCTTCCTTCCAGATCTGACACGGTTCACCGGCACTTCGCCGTGCGGGACTCTTTTCTCCAATCGGGTTCACCTCTACAAAGCTGTAGATTACGGGGTAACGCTTACATACCCCGGCTATCACGACAGCTATAAATATATCATAATTTTAAAAATGAGTCAACAACTTTTTCTTGTGATTTCTTCTAGTAAATGAATAATTTAGCCATCCCCAGAAAAATAAAGAAGCCTAAAGCATCTGTTATCATGGTCAAAAGTATAGAACTTCCCACTGCAGGATCCGTGTTCATTTTTTTCAAGAAAAGGGGTATCATTGTCCCGCAAAGTCCTGCTATACCAAAGTTCACAAGAATTGATATTCCCATTATCACTGAAATTTTTATATTTTTAAACCATAGATAGGATCCGCTTGCCACCAATACTGCAAAAATAAATCCATTCATTATAGCTACAAGTATCTCTTTTATAAGACTCTGTAACCAGTTACTGTTGTCTACATCTCCCACAGCCATCTGCCTTACCATTACCGTAAGGGCCTGGTTTCCTGTATTACCTCCCATAGATGCCACAATAGGCATGAGCACCGCAAGAGCCGGTAGCCCCTCTATAGTCCCCTGGAATCTACCGATTACCGAAGCAGCAAAAAATGCAGTACACATATTCAGGAACTGCCATTTCCCCCTTTTCCTTGATACATTCAAAACTATTTTTCCAGTCTCTACGTCTTCATCAACACCGGCAAAATTATAGATCTGTTCCGTTGCGATCTCCTGCACTATGTCATATATGTCATCCATAGTTATCCTACCTAAAAGGTAACCGTGATCGTCCACTACTGGGATTGCCGTAAGATCATACTCTTTAAAAAGTTTTGCTACATCTTCGATATCATCTATGTCTCGAACATATCTAGCTTTATATTTTTCAGGAGATTTTATTATAAGCTCCCTAAAACTTTTATTCAAGTCAAAAAGTATAATATCCTCTAAAGATATTGTGGCCACGAGATTTTTATAATCCCCAGTTATGAAAACACTAGAAACATTCTCTAATTCACCGTTTATTTTCAAAACTCTAAATCTTTCTATTGTTTCCTTAACTGTCTCAGAATCGCTGGCTACAAAAACCTCCGTCTGCATGTATGCACCGGCCTGGTCTTCTTCATAACTTTTTAACAGTTGAATCTCTTCCTGCTCTTTATAATCCAAACCTTCTAATATTTGAACAGCGAGTTCTTCATCAATATCCTCTATATCCTGGAGTAGATCTGTGGCATCATCTGATTCCAATCTCTTTATTGTACTGACAAGTTTTTTTACTGAAAGGGCCTGTAGGGCTTCTTCCAAAACATTTTCACTGAGACTCAGTAGTATGTCTCCTAAGTCGCTGCTGGGCATTCTTTTTATATATTCTAAGAATTTTTCCTTATCTAATTTTCTGAGTCTGATAAATATTTTTGAAAGTTCAGAATAGTGAAGCTGTTTTTCTCTCTGATTTCTTAAAAAAGCTTCGAGCATATCTACCAATTGGTTTACATCTCTTCCTATACGCATACTTCCACCGCCTTCCTGTGAGATAATTATGATTAGTTTTCTGTACTAGCATTAAAACGGGTGCATTAAATTATAAACTCAAATCCTCATTTTAACAAGGATAAATTATTAAAAATAGTATTCATTTTGTTATTTTAATTTTGCTAAAACAGTTCTTCTGTATTTTTTAAACTGAAAAACAAAAAAACTCCCGCCTTACAAAGGCGGGATAGTATCTAAAATATTTTTTTTAAAATATTTCCGGCATCAAGTCCGGTATTTTTTTTGATATCATCTAATATACTGTTTATTTCTTTGGAATTTTTATCCAACTTTTCCCCTATATCTCCCTTGAAACCACTGCTGTCCTCTTTTATCTGTTCAAAATACTCTTCACCTTTTTCTGAATATTTCTCCTGAAGAGTATTAGCAATTAAACTGCTGTTTGATTCAAAAGAACTTTTAAGGGAAGCTGCTAATTTTTCAGACAGGTTGCTATTTATCCTCAATCTCTTATTTATATTATCATACTGGTAGCTTGCCTTTATGTCTTTCAGATTATTTATAGCTTGAGAGAAAACTATATCTACAATCTCCTGGCCACTAACCTCTATACTCTCTTTCGATTTAAAATCAAGTATTTCCAGCTCTCCTGTCAAAACAGGTGTTTTCCCCTTTATATACAATTTTTGGTTTAGATTAAATACAGCATCTCCAAAGGTTATATCTTTCAAGAACTCTGAAACTTTTAAATTTACCAATTTCAAATTCAGTTGCTGCTCACTCGATATGAGATTTACAAAGCCATCAATATCAATTTTCGAATTCCCCTTGCTTCCATTGATCACAAATTCAATAGGCCCCCTGCTTTTTTCGGGATCACTTGGAATATTTGTAGCATGTCCCTCTATAGACACTCCGGCTATATTCATTGTCATTCTGGCCTTTTCTACAAAAACATCTACCGGCGGCTTTTCTTTCTCTTTTCCGCTGCTATTAAGCTTCTCACTTAATCCGTTAAAATCATTTGCTACTTTATAAATGCTGTCTCCTAGCTCCTGCCCCAGAATACGGTTAATGAGCTCTTCCAGACCCTTAGAATCCATCTTGATCAGACTTGAAATCTGATTTTTATCCATAGCAGCTATCTCTTTATATTTTCCAGGAAGTTCTGTGAGCTCTTTCAGATCTTTTTCAAACTCTTTTTTATCTCCCTCTATACTTTTATATATTTTATCCGCCTCAGAATATATGGCCCTCAGCTCTTTTTCTTTCCCTATTATTTCAAAGGGATTCTTGGTAGCTTTTATCTCTTTTGCCAGTTTTTCTGCCTTTACTTTTAGTTCTTCGACTCTCTTTTTATTTTCATTTTTTTTCAGCTTACTATCCCAGTACTCTTTTCTCTCTGCTATTTTTCCCCGATCACTTTGGTATTTTGCAGAAAGCTGACTTTCAAACCCGTTTACAACTCTGTCCAGTTCATTCTGTATTATCTCCCTAGGAGATAGTTTTTCAATATCACTTTTCTTCAGATTTACCATAAGTTCTTCATAAGAAGAGCTTTCTTTTGAGATCACCGGAGTCAG
>NZ_JBFHGC010000023.1:0-11367 GCF_041583315.1 Ilyobacter sp.
TCTTTCTCTCTAGCAGATAAACCCGGACTTGGACCTGGATTTGCAGCAGGACTCGCAGCAAACCTTATCAATAGTGGATTCTTAGGTGGTATTGCCGGAGGTTTCATCGCCGGTTATACAATGAAATGGGTCAAGAAAAATGTAAGAGGTCCTCAGCACTTAAACGGATTCTTTACTTTTTACCTCTATCCTGTAATTGGTACATTAGTAGCAGGTTCACTCATGTTATTCGTAGTAGGAAAACCTGTGGCAGCTTTAAATACCGGTCTTACAAATTATCTTGACGGTTTATCTGGTGGAAATGCAATGCTTCTGGGAGCAATAATCGGAGCAATGGTTTCATTTGACCTTGGAGGACCTGTCAACAAGGCAGCTTATGCTTTCTGTGTAGGATCTATGGCAAACGGAAACTTTATGCCATATGCAACATTTGCTTCTTGTAAAATGGTATCGGCATTTACAACAACTTTAGCTACAAAGATCAGACCTCACCTTTACTCTGAAGAGGAGATACAGTGTGGAAACTCAACCTGGATTTTAGGACTTGCAGGTATTACTGAGGGAGCTATCCCGCTTATGATAGAAGATCCATTCAGAGTTATTCCTTCATTCGTAGTAGGAACTGCAGTTACAGGTGCCATGGTAGCAGCAACAGGAATAGGTCTGCAGGTTCCAGGAGCAGGAATTATTTCTATGTTTGTATTAGAAGCAGGAAAGCTTTCAAAATTAACAGAAGCAGGAATATGGCTCGGTGCAGCTCTTGTAGGAACTGCTATATCTACAGTTGTTCTGACAACATTAAGAACTAAAAAGCACAACATGTTAAAACAGCAAGCACATATGGAAAATGCTCACACTATATAATTAAATACTGTTTAAATGATTAAAGGAGAATAAATTATGAAAAAATATAAGGTACATGTAGTTCCACATATGCATTGGGATAGAGAATGGTACTTCACAACAGAAGAATCAAGAATTTTACTCCTAAATAACATGGAAGAGATCATGGAGAGACTAGAGACAGATCCTGATTACAAATACTATGTACTTGACGGTCAGACAGCAATACTGGAAGACTGTTTTGCCATAAAGCCTGAAAACAAAGACAGAATAAAAGCTCTTGTACAAGCTGGTAAACTTATAATCGGACCTTGGTATTCTCAGACAGACTCAATAGTTGTAAATGCTGAATCTATAACTAGAAATCTGCTCTACGGAATAAAAGACTGTAAAGAGTTTGGTTCACATATGTCCATAGGATATATTCCGGATTCATTCGGACAGAGTGAGCAGCTTCCTCAGATATTCAACGGATTCAACATTGATAAAAGTATGTTTTGGAGAGGATGCTCTGAAAGACACGGAACGGATAAAACTGAATTTTACTGGGAGAGTCTGGACGGAAGCAAGGTATTGAATCAGATCATGCCTCTAGGGTACGCCATAGGAAAATACCTTCCCACAGATAAAGCAGGTCTGAAGAAAAGACTGGATACATATCTGAAAGTACTAGAGCACGGAGCTACTGGAGAAGCTCTGATACTTCCAAACGGACATGATCAGATGCCTATTCAAAAGAATATATTTGAAGTAATGGATACTCTGAATGAGATGTATCCGGATCATGAATTTTTCATGAGTAACTTTGATGAAGTATACAAAGATGTAGAAAAAAATGCTGACAAGCTAGACACGATAAGGGGAGAGTTCATAGACGGAAAGTATATGAGAATCCACAGATCTATATCTTCTACAAGAATGGATATCAAGGATATTCATGCAAAGCTGGAATACAGAATCACAAACGTACTAGAGCCTCTGGCAGCTGTGGCGAGCACACTGGGATTTGAATACCATCACGGGTTGATAGAGCACATATGGAAGCTGATCATGAAAAACCATGCCCATGACAGTATTGGTTGCTGCTGCAGTGACAAAGTTCACAGAGAAATATTGGAAAGATTTGTACTGGCAAGTGACAAGGTAGAAAGTCTTATCACTCACTACAAGAGGAAGATAGCAGATCATTCTCCTGGAAAAGACGGAGCAGACAAGCTTGTGATATACAATCTTCTTCCTAACAAGGCAGAGAGAGTGGTAGATGCAACTGTAAGAATAAGGGCAAATGACTTTAGTCTAAAGGATTTTGAAGGAAATGATGTAAAGTATAATGTTATCTCTAAAAAAGAGATTGATCCAGGGCTAATAGACCGACAGATAGTTCACTATGGTGTGTATGAGCCTTTCCTGGAGTATGAGATCCAGTTTGAGGCGACAGTTCCTGCCATGGGATATGAGACATTATATATTGTTAAGGTAGATGCTGAAAATTCAGCGGTAAAACCTTTGGTAAAGGAAACTCTTGAAAATGAATTTTACACAGTTTCATTCAACAAAAATGGTACAATCAACCTTCTGGACAAAGAGCTGGGAAGAGAACATAAAAATCTGCTTCTTCTGGAAGATGGATCAGATGACGGAGATGAGTACGACTACTCTCCGCTTAGACCTGAAGAGGAAATGCTCATAACAAATGAGAGTATAGAGGCTGACATAGAAATAGTAAGCCTTGGACTTGAAGAAAAGGCTGTAATAAAATACAGACTGGATCTTCCTGCAAACCTGGAAGACAGAAAGAAAAAAATTATTAACTCTTATAACGACTTTGAAATAGAAATATCTCTTAAAAAAGGTCAGAAGAGAGTGGATGTAAAAGTCACAACAGAAAATAATGTTTCAGATCACAGATTGAGAATGCACCTTCCGACACCTTACAAATCATCTGTTTCAGTTGCAGATCAGCAGTTTGGATCTATAGAGAGAGCTGTGCATGATACTGCAATGGAAGTATGGGAAAAGGAAAACTGGAAAGAGATGCCTGTAAGTATCTACTCTATGATGAGTCTTGTAGGACTTCATAATAATGAGGAAGGACTTGCAGTTCTTACCAACGGTCTCAGAGAATATGAGATTATCGGAGAAGGATATGACACTCTTGCCATTACAATCATGAGAGGTATAGGGGTCCTTGGTAAGGAGGAACTATACTACAGACCAGGAAGGCCTTCTGGAATAAAACTTCCTACACCTGATTCTCAGATGCTGGGAAGACAGACTTATGAACTGTCTATATACACTCACAAAGGAACGACATTGGAAGGGGAAACATTCAAGGCAGCTAAGGATTATACAACATCTTATGATGTATATAACAAGATTCCTTATGATGCAATGAAGCTGAATCTAGAAGATGTAAAGGCTCCTGTAAATTACAGCCTGTTTGAATCAGAAGGGGAAGCTGGATTAAGTGTAGTAAAAATGTCTGAAGACAATAAATATCTTGTACTCAGAATATTTAACCCTTACAGAGACAGAGAGATAGACCAGACAGTTAAATTTAATACAGAGCTAAAAGAGGTAAAGACAGCAAATCTTAATGAAGATATCATAGGAGATCTGTCCTATGAAGGAAATAAAGTGAAGATAGAGAAATTAAAACCTTGTGAGGCTAGAACTATATTATTTAAACTATAAAAAAAGGGCAGCTTAAAGGCTGCCCTTTTGCTGATAATACAAAGTAAAACAGTAAACGGGAGGATGAAAAATGAAGGTTGTTGTAGCAATTGATTCTTTCAAGGGCAGCTTAGGTTCTTTTGAACTAGGAGAGATAGTAGAAAAGGGAATAAAAAAAGTATATAAAGATGCAGAGGTAAAAAAAGTTCCCATCGCTGACGGAGGAGAAGGGACTGTAGAAGCACTTGTAGAGGGTACTAACGGTAAGTTTATAGATGTAAAGGTGCATGACCCTCTCATGAGGCTGATAGATGCAAGATACGGAATAATGGGAAATAATGTGGCTGTTATAGAGATGGCAGAAGCTTCAGGGCTTCCTTTACTGAAGCCTGAAGAGAGAGACCTGAGAAAAGCCACGACATACGGGACAGGGGAGCTCATCAAAGACGCTGTCCAGAGAGGATGCAGAGAGTTTATCATAGGTATAGGGGGAAGTGCCACAAATGATGCAGGGCTCGGAATGATGCAGGCACTGGGCTACAAATTTTTGGATAAAGAAGGAAAAACTCTGGGCTGTGGTGGAGAGATAATGGAAAAAGTGTCCGAGATAGACAGCAGTGAAGCTGTCGAAGGTCTTGACCAATGTGAGTTTTTCATAGCTTGTGATGTAGACAATCCGTTTTACGGTCCTAGAGGAGCAGCCCATGTATACAGCAGACAAAAGGGGGCAGATGATGAAATGGTAGAATATCTCGACTCATCCCTCAGGAAACTGGCTCTGACTCTGAAGGAGAAGACAGGTAAGGATATAGCCGAACTTCCGGGAGCAGGGGCTGCAGGAGGACTTGGAGGAGGTTTTGTAGCCTTTTTGGACGGGGACCTGAAGCCTGGGATAGATATAATTTTGCAAGAGGTAAAACTTGCAGAGTATATAGAGGGTGCTGATTTTGTAATAACCGGTGAGGGGAAAATAGACTTTCAGTCTATAATGGGTAAGGCTCCCATGGGTGTATCCAGACTTTCCAGAGAAAAGGGAGTTCCTGTAATAGCAATAGCAGGATGTGTGGCAGATGATGCAGGGGCCATGCATGATCACGGCCTGGATGCATTCTTTTCCACAATAAATTATCCGATATCTCTTGATGAAGCTATGAATAAAGAAAGAGCTGCTATTTTTGTAGAGAAAAATATTGAAGAAATATTCAGACTTATAAAAGTCTGTGAAAAAAAATTCAGTTAATACAGCCTGAATTTTTCAGACAATATCATATTTATGGGGATGTAACTTAAAATTAGACTCAAATTTTAAAAAAATCTGTAAAATAAAATGGCCTGTGTTTCCAATGAAACACAGGCTATTTTTTATCTAAATTAACTTAGCAATATTAAATTTTAAAGTCATGTAAGGATTTAAAAAATTACAGAGGTGATTTGAGTACAAGTTCAAAAATTAAATATTATATTTTTGAGATTTATAAATATTTATTTTCTTCTGTTAATAACTAAATCTGAAATCAAAATCTTATCATTAAGGCTTGCAGATACAATCTCGTCAGCTACATCTTTAGCCATCATGAAAGTAGAAAAATCATAACCTGAATGGACATTATCCCAAAAAGGTGTGTTCATTCCCCCGGGATAAAATATAAGAACCTCTATATTTCCACCACGCACTTCATCCCTCACAGCTTCGAGAAAACCTTTTGCCCCCCACTTGGCAGCATTATATATTGTTTCATTTTTCTTTCCAGATAATGCAGCAGTTGACAGGATATTGACAATTCTGCACTTTTGATCCGTGTTTTTCATGTGTGCCACAGACCTCGAAGTCATATTGATGAGTCCAATTAAGTTTGAACCCATAACAGAGTTTATATCTTCCTCTGTCAGTTCTTCTACACTGCCGAAGAATCCTTTTCCTGCATTGTTGTAAAGATATTCTATTTCAATATTCTCTTTTTTAAAATCAGAGAACAGAGTGTCTACTCTTGCCAAATCAGAAATATCAACTTGAATACCCTTGACCTCTATACCTTCTGACAGTTGTTTCAATTTTTTTACTGAATCACTCAGCCTTTTTTCATCTCTTCCCAGGATTACAATGTTTTTTCCCAACTGGGCTAATTTTTTTGCCAGTTCATACCCCAGTCCTGAAGAGCCACCTGTTATAAGTGAATATTTCATGATTTCACCTTCTGTTTTTTTTATTTTTATTACACTGGCAAAAATGCTCCGTTTAATTTCTATTGAGATCTGCTGTAAAAGTTAATTACCAGCTGCCTCCACCTCCGCCACCGGAACCGCCACCGGAAGAACCTCCGCTAGAAGAAGAAGATCCAGGTCTCGAGCTCATAGTGCTTCCTATGGACTGGACACTTTTATTTATCTCATTGATAAAGGTGTGAGTTGTAAAGCCTCTATGCCCACGATACCAACGGGGAGGCTTGCTGGCCATACCGTCAAATTTATCCGCCCATACATTTGTAACTCCCAAAACTATCGCATAGGGGAGGATATTGTAGTAGTACTGAGGGTTTTTCTTTATCAGAGTTTCCAGTCTGCTTTTTTCTGCATGTATAAGGAAGTTTCTGAAGCCTTTTAATTTCCCCAGAATCTCTGTGCTGTAATCTGTTCTTTTAAGGGTAAATTCTGCAAGGATAAAGGAGATAAGAAAAATCACAGTCTTCAGAATAATATCCGCTATGTTGAAGATCCCTCTGAAAGTCATCATGGTGAATATATGAAAAAACACAGAGACAATAATTATAAAAGGGATTATATTCATGAGAGTCCTTGAAAATCTCAGTTTCATATCTTCTCTTTTTACCTCAAAGTTTATTATTAACTTCACTATTTTCTCTGTCACACCGAAAATTATGAGAGAGAAGGCCCCTGCAAATGGAAGGCCGATATAAAGGTCTCCTGTAAGAGTATAGAATCTGGTGTAGCCTTCTAAAAATACAGGCAAGATTGCCAGACCTTTCATAAGGGCGGAAAGATTTTTGCTTGCATCTGTATAGAGGGTCTGGGTTTTAAGGACCTTATGTTTTTTTATTATGCTCTTTACTTTATTTGTTATCTTATAAAAGTTGTTTCTGAGAGCTGAGAGCTTTACCTGGTTTCCGTCTCCGTATTTATAAAAAAGCTCCTGAAACATCATTGTTTCGTAATAAGGGGCATCTTTTCTGTCTTTTAATTTTATGAAGGTATAATCTTTTCCTGTAAGCATTTCAATCAGTCCGTGGGTATCCTCTTCCACTATTTCTATATATCCTTTTTCTGCCCAGTAGAACAACAGAGAAGTGACATCCTTGGTATCTACTGTCCCGTCTATAATATAACCTGCCTCAGCCGGAGTTATATTCTCTGGCGGGTAAAATTCCACTGCCTCTACCACTCTTTTGTCTCTGCCGAAAAAGAACCATACAAAAGAGATAATAGTGAGAAAAACAGCTGCTGCCCATTTTTTTACGTATGACAGGATGTCCAGAGGTCCGTTGAACTTAGAGGTATTTCTGTAATAACCTTCTGGAAGAGGAAGGGCAATTGTGAGAGCTTCCCCGGGTCCTAAGGGTTTTAAGGTTTCTCCGGTGATTGTGTTACCCTCTATATGGTATTCTACACCGGTATTGTCCTTGCTTCCTCTGAGACCGGAAGTAAAGTTGACTTTGCTCTGATCAAAATCAGAGGGCATCTCTATGGTGAATCTCACTTTTTTTATTGTAGTGTTCCACCTGTCCCCGATGATATTGTAGTAAAATTCATCCATTTTTTTATTGCCGTCATCTCCCACAGTGTAGTCATAGGAGAGAAGATACTTTTTTTGTCCTAATACATATCTATAGGGGTCTCCTATTTTGATTCTGGTGTCTCCCCCTGCTCTGCCCTTTGTGAAGGGAGCTCCCTTTACTGTGATATTGTCAATTTTTATATTTTTTCCCTTGTAGGTAGATGGAATATCCCGGTAGATACCGTGTCTTTCTGTTTCAAAATGTGCATTTATTTCCTCGCTGATATTATAGCTGTTGTTTTCATTTACCTTTATATTTACATTGTAATCCCCTATAGTAAAGTACTCCTGTCCGTAGGCACCTAGAGACAGAACCAGTAGCAGCATAAGAATGTATTTAAAATTTGACCTGAACATTTGATCTCTCCTTTTCTTCTGTAATCTCAAAATACTCTTTTTGTGTGAAAGAAAATATTTTTGCCACAATCAGGCTGGGAAAAGTCTCACACTTTGTGTTGAAAGATCTCACCACTCCGTTATAATATTTTCTCGATTGCAGGATGTCTCCTTCTATAGTTTCGAGCTGTCCCTGAAGCTTCATAAAATTTCCGTTGGCTTTGAGGTCTGGGTAGCTTTCAGACAGTGCAAAGATTGTCTTTAGTGCTCCGGTGAGCTCTCCCTCCATCTTCTGACGCTCCTTCATATTCCCTGCTCCCATGGCCATATTTCTTTTTTCTATGACGTTTTCCAGAGTCTTGCTTTCATGGGTGGCATATCCCTTTACAGTTTCAACAAGATTGGGTATGAGATCATATCTTTTCTTTAGATAGACATCCATTGTTGAAAATGCCTCTTCTACAATATTTTGAAGCTGGACAAAACCATTGTAGCTCATTGTGATGTAAATTCCTGCTATTATAATAATCGCTGCAACAAATATCATATTTTTCCTCCCTTTGCATTCAAAATCCTTTGTTTTTATGATACCATAACCAAAGCTGTGAAACAATACACATAAGACATCTTTCAGATTCAGTTTTATTTCTACAGTTTTTGATTTTTTAAAATTCCAATGGATTTTCATAAAAATTCCAGATAATATTTAATTTAAGTTTTAACTCTATTTTACCCCATTTAATCCCCAATGCTAAAAGGTTTTTTATATTTGCAAGAGTATATCAATTATGAGGTGGTTTCCATGAAGTTCATCAGCAATCTTAGAAATATTTACGGGAATATAATGAACGAAAGTTTTTATACATATGATTCCAGCAAAAAAAAGGTGGTTTCCCTAGTAAGAATGGCTGTTTTCACTGCTGAAAATTACAAGAAAACCCGTTCCAATCTTTGGGCATCATCTATTTCTTATTATGCCCTTCTTTCTATAGTTCCGATATTGGCAATAGCTTTCAGTATAGCAAAGGGATTGGGAGTAGAAGAATTAATAAGAAATCAGATCCTGAAAAATTCCCCTCTCCAGGAAGAGGCCCTGGAAAAGCTTATTTTGTTCTCAGAAAAACTCATGTCAAGTGCCAAAGGCGGAGTGTTGGCAGGGGTCGGGTTTATATTTCTGGGGTGGTCAGTTATAAAGATTTTTACTCTTATAGAAAGATCCTTCAATGAGATATGGGGTGTCAAAAGACAGCGGACTATTATCAGAAAATTTACAGATTATTTTTCAATAGTTCTCATGTTTCCAATTGTTTTACTTCTTTCAAACGGGGTAGTGACTACCCTTCAGCTGCATTTTATAAGCGAAGGATCACCATTGTTTTTCATAATACAGTGGATTCCGTATATGCTTTTGATCTCATTTTTTACCCTGTTGTACCTTATTATCCCCAACACCAAGGTTAATTTTTATCATGCTCTTGTAGCAGGTATAGTTGTGGGAATTCTCTTTCAGGGGCTCCAGATATCCATGATCAAATTTCAGGTTGTTCTTCTGAATTACAACAAGATCTACGGAAGTTTTTCTGTAATCCCTATATTTATGTTATGGCAGAAGGTAGTCTGGATAATAATAATTTTAGGTGCCCATCTCTCTTTTATACTTCAGAATTCTTATAAATTCAGCTATACAATAGCAGGAGTAAATCTCACATTTTCATCCAAACGTGATATCCTGTTTGTCATATGTCACATTATGGCGAAAAACTATGAGGAAGAGGGGCCTCCCCTCACTGCAGGTTTCATAGCTGAAAAGCTCTCTATAGCCACAGGAACAATAAGTGAGATGCTAGAGATACTTGTGCACTTAGATATTATTACAGAGCTGTATTCGCCTGTAGAGGACAGAGAGTTTAAGATAAAGAAAAACATAAATACATTTACGGTGAAAGAGTTTGTAGATGTCCTTGAAAATTACGGTTTTATTCAGAATATTCAAGGAGATGAAGAGGTCATGACTGTAGTCAGAAATTTTCATAAAGTCTATAGAGGAAGTCAATGGGGGACTCTTATCAAAGATGTTTAACAGGAGGTTATATATGAAAAAAATACTTGTTCTGCTGCTATTCTGTTTTTGTTTTACTGCCTACGGGGAAACTCCTGTAATAAGGACTATAAATATACAGGGAAATTCTGAAGTCTCTGCGGTTCCGGACACTGTGAGTATAAGTGCCATGGCAGAAAGCATAGATATAGAATTATCTAAGGCTGCAAATGAAAACAACAGAATAATAAGAGATGCCAGAGCATTTTTGCTGAAGGAGGGTATAGGGGAGGATGAGATTTATACATCTAGATATACTGTCTCTCATCAAATAGAGAGGTTATCAAATAACTCTCCGGGAATAAGAAAATATTTCGTAAGAAACCAGATTATTATAACTACAAAAAGAATAGATAAGATAGGAGAGATAATAACAGCTCTTGAAAAAGCAAAAATAAACAATGTCCAGGGGCTCAATTATTCGTCTTCTAAAAGTAAAATATATGAAAAAGAAGCTATGATTCTGGCCTACAAGGATGCCAAAGAAAAGGCAGAATCCATAGCATCATTAGAGGGGTTTACTATTATTCCGATGACAATAAGCTCAAGTGTATACTTTCCGAGGAATACAGACTATATGATGCAGGCAGAAGCATTTTCAAAATCAGCTCCGGCCCCTATATACACTCCAAAAACAATTGATATAACAGGAAACATAAACGTGACCTTCCAATTAAAAAAATAAAGGGCTTTCACCCTTTATTTTTTTAATCTTCCAGGAAAGGCGGACAGTTGAGATTTCTCTTGCTCATATAATGCAGTTCCGCTTTTTTCAGTGTATATATCACAAAGAAAACAATTACTGTGACGATAGTTCCTAACAGGTAGAAGCCCATGCCAAATGCTATACCTATGGCAGCGACTACCCATATTACCGCGGCTGTGGTAATCCCTTTTACACTTCCCTTTTCATGGATGATGGCTCCTGCCCCGAGGAATCCCACACCGGATACAATCTGAGCTGTCATTCTAGAAAGGTCGCTTTTAAATACCAGTGCATTTGCTGGATTAGCGGCAATGAGCTCTAACGAATCTCTTATAATAAGCACCTGAATTATAGAGATGGCAGCAGCCCCTACACATACCAGCATATTGGTTACAAATCCCGCAGCTTTTCCTCTTTTTTCACGTTCCCAGCCGATTATTCCTCCTGCTAAAAGAGCGCTGCACACTCTGAAAATAATCTCCACTTCATTTATCATGTATCTGTCCATAAATTTCTCCTTTTCTGTTATTTATTATTTACACTTAAATTTTGTGACTTATTTTACTGGATTTTCACTTCACAAAATTACAGATATCTTTATAAGATACCATATTTTATTTTTAATATGCAAAATTATTCTCAAATTTATATTTGCAGAGAGAAATTACACTTTAAAATAAAAAAACCGCCTTGGATTGACCTTGACGGTTTTTTTTAACTTATTTTGCAAGCTTGTATATAGCTTCTACATATATTTTTAACCAGGTATCGAGCTTGTCTATCTCCAGGTACTCATCTTTCTGGTGCATGTTATCTTCTTGGTCTTTCAGAAGAGAACCAAAGGCCACACAGTTATTTATCGCTCTGGCATAGGTACCTCCACCTATAGCTATAGGCTGGGCCTCACTGTCACCTGTCACA
>NZ_JBFHGC010000024.1:0-11255 GCF_041583315.1 Ilyobacter sp.
CATCCTTAAACCTCTATCAATTCTATTCCACTCTACTCCTCTAAATAATTCTTTTACCATAAATAATTCACCAGAGTTCAAATTTTTAGTTTGCTTTATAGCTTCTTCTAAAAGATCTTTTAATTTCATAATACCTCCAAATTTTCAGTTACTTATATAGAACCATTATAAACAACATTGTATATAATGTAAATCTAATTTAGGAAGAAATTTCGGACAAAATTCAAGGATTATCGCAAAACAAAAATAAAATAACGGTTATAATGATAATTTTAATTAATTACGACTATGTAAGTTTCAGAATATTCATTCATAAGTTATCTATAATAATTACTTGGAATAATCAGACTAAATATAAGGAATTGAAAATATAGTTATTTTAATCCTTTGGCAGAAAAAACATGGAGAATTAATAAAACCATTTTATTTAGTTTTTACAAATACTGCTTTAACAACGAAAGAAATTATAGAATATTATGGATACCGTTGGGAAATAGAAGTGAGTTTTAGGTATAAAAAACAAAGGTTAGGTCTAAATGATTATGAAATGAGAAGTTTTAAAGGGATCGAAAGATTTTGGAGTTTAGTTTACTTGATCTATAATTTTTTAGAGATCGAACGCTATAAATCCAATGTTAAAGAGAATCTTGGAGCAATATTAGATAAAATAAAAATAAAGAATAAGGCTAATTTTATAGGATTTATCTATGAAAAACTTAGTGAAGATAAATCAAAACAGGAACTCCTATTAAATTTAGGAATTCCCGCGTAAAAAAATTATATTGTAAAAAAGTACTTATTTTGTGATATAAAAAATTATTGGATTTCATAATTTGCACAAGTCTAGTTAGTAAAGTAAAATTATTGAACTAAAAAAAGATTTGAAAAAGTATCCTTATTTTAGGGAACTTAATTAGATCTTCTAGATTATTTCAAACCAAATAAAATCTCCCTAACTGTAATAGTTGCAAAGTTAATGAGGTCTTATTTATAATATTTTTAAGGTTAAGATTTATCAATAACACCATTTTATATTATTGAACATTTATAAAATAATTAGGGTATTTTATTTTTAATTCTTTTTGATTGATTTTGTAGTGAGATAAATGTTCATTCACAAAATTTTGTAGTGGTTTTATTTCTCTATTTTTTAAAAGGTTTATTAAATTTTCATGTTGTTTTATGATTAAATCTGTTCTTTTATTTTCAAGAAACTCTAATAGTCTTAACCTAGAATGATGAGTATTAAAGAGCATTATAATTTTCCAAACTCGCCCCATGTTAACGGATTCAAAAATTAATTTATGAAATTCATTATCTAAATAGAATAAATCATGCAAATCAGTATTTGAAGTAATTATATTTTTTTGAAAATGAAGATTTTTTTCCAGTTTTTTTATTAGAAAATCGAAATTATTGAGTTCTAAAACGTCAGAGAGTATCTGTTTTTCTAAAGTTCCTCTCATAAAAACAGATTCATGTATCAAATTTAAATCTAATTTAGTAATCATAGATTTTTTTTGTGGTATTACATCAATTAATCTTTCGTCACTTAATTTGATTAAAGCTTCGCGTATCGGTGTTCTGCTTAGATGCAAAACTTTTGAGATAGATATTTCACTAATAAATTCACCGGGTTTAAGATTTAAATTCATAATGTTGTTTTTTAAAACTCTATAAACATATTTACTGTTATTTTCATTTTCATTTTTTAAGATATTTTTTAAAGTCATTTTCCCTCCTATCATGTATACAAGTATTATACTTTTTTTTATCTTCAAAATCAATTTTTTTTTTAAAATCTTTAAAAAATTAATATTTTTGAACAAAACGTTCAGAAACGAGAGGAAAAGTACAAAAGAAAAAACTTGCATAATATAAAAAAATATGTTAAATTATTTCCAAGAAACTTGTATACAACTTAGGAGGTTTTAGATATGAAAGCACTAGCAGTAATAAGCAAAGAAAAAATAGAATTTTTAGAAAAGGAAACACCAAAATTACAAAATAAAGATGACGTACTTATTAAAATAAAAGCAGTAGGAATATGTGGTTCAGATGTACATATTTACCATGGAACAAACCCACTAGCAACTTACCCAAGAGTAATAGGACATGAGTTCTCTGGAGAAATAGTAGAAGTAGGAAGCGAAGTAGAAAACTTAGCAATTGGAGACAGAGTATCAGTAGATCCTGTATCAACTTGTGGAACTTGCTATGCTTGTAGAATAGGAAATGGAAATGTGTGTGCAGAACTAGAAGTAAGTGGAGTACATACAGATGGTGGTATGCAAGAGTATGTTGTAGTGCCAGCAGCAAGAGCATTTAAATTCCGTTCAGATATCTCATTTGAAGAGGGAGCTCTTATAGAACCATTTACAATTGCAGCACAGTCTACTTCTAAAGGAGACATAAGAGAAAGCGATACAGTATTTGTAATGGGAGCTGGACCAATCGGACTTGCAATATTACAAGTAGCAAAATCAAAAGGAGCTAGAGTAATGATCTCTGACTTCAATGAGCATAGACTATCTATCGCAGAGGGACTTGGAGCAGATCTTACAGTAAACCCTGCAAAGAAAGATGTAGCAGAAGCAGTAAAGGAATTTACAAATGGTGAAGGAGCTAATGTAATAATAGATGCAGTATGTATCCCACAGACATTTGAGCAAGCAGTAGAGCTAGCATCAGCAGCAGGAAGAATTGTTATTCTAGGATTTAACCCAAATCCATCAGCAATTTCTCAGGTACATATTACGAAAAAAGGTCTTGAGATAAAAGGTTCTAGACTTCATAACAATCAATTCCCAACAGTTGTAGATTGGTTTGATAATAAGAAGGTAGATGCTAAAAAATTAATCTCTCATAAATTTAAAATAGAAGATATACAAGAGATGTTTGATCTTATAGATAACGATCCAAGTAAAGTATGTAAAATAGTCGTAACTTTATAAATAGAATTTAGGGGGATATCATGATATTTGGAAACATAAACAATACTGGAGATATGACTATATATCCAGAAGCTATACAAAGAGCAGTGAAATATCTTCAGGAAACAAATCTTGAAAATAAGGAAGCAGGTGTATATGAACTTCAAGGAAAGGATATGTTTGTACAGGTAATCGATACTGAAACAGCTCCTAGAGAAACTAAGAAACCTGAAGTACACAGAAAGTATATAGATGTACAGTGCCTGATTTCTGGTAAAGAAAAAATAGGATTTGCTGTAGACACAGGAAACAATGTAATAGCAAATGAATATGATGCAGATAGAGATATCATGTTTTATGAAGGATGTGAAGGAGAGTCAGAGATGACTATGACACCTGGAACATTCGCAGTGTTCTTCCCTCATATAGTACATATACCAGCATGCTTTGATGGAGAAAAATCAAAGATAAGAAAGATAGTAATAAAGATAAACACAGAAATCTTATAGGAGGAATAGCCAATGTTAAAAGAAGTAAGATGGGCAATGATAGGAACTGGCCAGGTAACAGAAGTAAAGAGTGGTCCAGGACTATATAAATCAGAAGGTTCAAAACTTGTGGGAGTATATAACTTAGATTATGATCAGGCTACAGACTGGGCTAAAAGACATAATGTAGAAAAAGTATATAAGAGTGTAGATGATATATTAATTGATCCTGAAGTAGATATAGTATATGTAGCTACTCCACCAAAGTTTCACTTCCAGTATACAATGGATATCCTAAATGCAGGAAAGATACCATATGTAGAAAAGCCAATTGCTAACACATATGAAGAGTGTCTTGAGATTCAAAAGTTATCTGAAGAAAAAGGAATTCCTGTATATGTAGCATTCTATAGAAGAGGAGTAGATAAATTCCTTAAGATAAAAGAGATGCTAGATAACAAAGTCATTGGAGATGTAAGACAGGTATATGTAACTCAGACTCAAAAAGTAGAAGAAGCTGAGTTAAATAGAAACAACCTGCCTTGGAGAGTAATTCCAGCTATCTCTGGTGGAGGAAAGTTCCTTGACATGGGAGTACACGTATTAGATTGCCTAATCATGTATTTCGGAGAAATAGAGTCTATGAATGGTGTTGTGGAAAATAAAGGTGGATACTATGATGCTGACGATACAGTAGTGGCAACATTTAAATTTGCTAACGGAATCCTAGGTGTAGGAAACTGGTGTTATGTAGCAGATAAGAATGAAAACAAAGTAGAAATTATAGGTAACAAAGGAAGAATCATCTATGATGGTCTATCTGCAAAGAAAGTAATAATCGAAAAAGATGGTAAGGTGGAAACACTTACATTTGAAGAGCCAGAGCACGCAGCTATGCCTTTCCAACAAGCAGTAGTACACGAGCTAACTGGAAAGAAAAAAAGTGAAGCAAGCTTTGCACAATCAGTAAATACAGTAAAAATCACAGATATGTTATTAAAAAATTATAGAGGAGATTAAATAATGTTAAGAATAAAATATGATGATATGGTAAAAGAATTTGAAAGAATACTACTAAAGAAGGGATTTGACGCTAAAACAGCAAATAGAAGTGCAAGACTATTTGCAGACAACAGTTTAGATGGAGTTTACTCACATGGAGTAAATAGATTCCCAAGAGTAATGTCATATGTAGACAAGGGATATATCAAGATAGATGCTAAGCCAACAGTAGAAGCGAGCATGGGTTCATTTGAAAGGTGGAATGGAAACCTAGCTATGGGTAATACAAATGCACAGAGTGCAATGGATAGAGCAATCGAACTTGCAAGAACAAGTGGAATTGGAATTGTAGCAATTAAAAATACAAACCACTGGATGAGAGGTGGAACTTTTGGATGGCAAGCAGCAGATGCAGGAATGATCGGAATGTGTTGGACTAACACTATGCCAAACATGCCAGCTTGGGGAACAAAAGATAGAAATATCGGAAACAACCCATTTGTAATGGCTATTCCTAGAAGTAACAAGGAACATGTAGTAGTAGACTGTGCTATGGCTCAGTTCTCATACGGTAAGATCGAGCAGACTAAAATAGAAGGAAAGCAACTTCCAGTAGCAGGAGGATTTGATACTGAAGGAAGAATCTCTACTGATCCTACAGAGATTGAAAAAACTTGGAGAGTATTACCAATGGGATTCTGGAAGGGTTCTGGAATGTCAGTAGCTCTTGACCTTATTGCAGCAGTGTTATCTGGTGGACATTCTGTAACATCTATCGGAAAGAATTGTGAAGATGAGTACGGTTTATCTCAAATAGTAATTGCTATAGATCCTTCTCAAATGAATAGCATCAATATGACAGATGGTATTATAGATGAAGTATTAGAAGATATAAAATCATCAGAAGCATCAGATGCAAATGGTAAGATCTTCTATCCAGGTGAGATGGAAATGAATACAAGAAAGGATAATACAGAAAATGGTATTCCTGTTGTTGAAGATATTTGGAACACAATAACATCTATGTAAGAATTGTTTTGGGAGTTTAAGTTTTATTTTCAATGGGGCTTCGGGCTCTTATTATAAAGAAACTAAGGGGGGCAAAGAAAATGAAAAATTTTTTAGGTATCTTATCAGTGCTATTAGCTGTAGGATTTGTAGGATGTGGATCAAAGGAAGAGGCAAAATCAACTGAGGTAGCAGCACCAAAGCAAGTAACACTAAGAATAGCACATAATCAAACTTCTCTTGAAAATCCATACCAATATGGATTGAATAAGTTTGCAAATGAGTTAGAAAGAATATCTGGAGGAACAATGAAAGCGGAAGTTTTCCCTGGAAGTCTAGGAACAAATGAATCTGAACTAGCTATGAAACTAACTACTGATTCAGTAGATATGGTAGTAACATCACCTGGATTTATGTCAGGAACAGGAGTAAAGGAATTTGATCTCCTTTCACTTCTTTATATCTTTGATAGTTTTGATAACTGGGAAACAGTAATCGATGGAGAATTCGGAGATAAGATGAAAGACATCATCACTGAAAAAACAAATAACGACTTTAAAGTAGTAGGATACTACTCTTCAGGAGTTAGGAACTATTATGGAAAAAGACCAATTGTTGAACCAACAGACGCAAAAGGACTAAACATTAGAGCGCAGGGATCACCTGTACAGCAAGCGTTCTGGAAGAAAACTGGAGCTAACCCTATATCTGTAGGATGGCAAGAATTATACCAGGCTCTTAATACTGGCACAGCAGATGCAGCTGAAAATGATATGACTAATATGAGACTTCAAGAGCACCATAAAACACCAAATGGTAAGTACACTTCACTTACAGCTCATGATTATACTACTAGACTTCTTCTTATGAATGGTCATAACTTCGATAAGTATACAGCTGAGCAGCAAGCTTGGATCTTAGAAGCAGCAAAAGCTTCAGTAATAGAAGAAAGAGAAGTAACTTATAGAATGCTTGATGATTCAAAGGCTAAGATCTTAGCTGATGGTGGAGAGATTAACGGAGTAAATCTTGAAGCATTTAAAGCAATCGCTATCCCTATTCAGGATGAATATGCAAAGAAAAATGGTTTAGAAGATTTATTAGAACTAACAAGAAAGTAATTAGGTTAAGTAGGCTAGGGCTATCTTATGATAGCCCTAAGCTTTATAAGGGGGAACATAAGATGATAGCAAAACTATCAAAGCAGATTCAAAAAATTCAGCTAGGAGTTGGAGTTATTTGTATTAGTATATTTTTCATATCAATAGTAATACAAGTTTTCTGTAGATATGCAGGGGTAATGGTAACTTGGACTGGAGAAGTAAGTAAATACGCATTTACATGGTCAGTATTTATGGGTGCAGGAGTAATGGCTTACGAAAATAAGCACTTTGCTTTTACAAGTGTGTTAGATAAATTAGATGGAAAAAAGAAAACTGTATTAAAAATATTTTTAGCTATAATCGTATTACTTTTTTCAATGGAAATATTGTATTATGGAACAGTTATTAGTAAAAAATTCTGGAACTATAGATGGATTAGTATACCAGAAATGAAGATGGGGTATACGTGGCTTTGTGTTCCTATATTAGGATTTACATCAACAATCTATAGTATTGATCACATCATAGGGCATATAAAAAAACTTACTAGTAGTAAAGCTAATAATTTAGAAGCAAGGGAGGTTAAGTAATGACTCAGATATTATTAATAGGAATATTTTTAGGACTAATTGTTCTAGGAGTACCAATTTCATTTGTAATAGGAATAGTAGCATTTACTGGAGTTATGTTGATTCCTGGATTAAGTGGTATAGTTGTATTCATGAAGATGTTTACAGGTCTTGGATCTTTTGTACTTCTTGCAGTACCTCTGTTTATACTTGCAGCCAACCTTATGAATCATGGTTCCATATCAAAAAGACTTATTGATCTTTGTATAGCACTTGTTGGTCACATTAGAGGTGGGTTAGCTCATGCAAACATACTTGTATCAATGATATTTGCCGGAGTATCTGGATCTTCTCAAGCTGATACAGCAGGAGTTGGAAAAATTCTTATTCCACAAATGGAAGAGAATGGTTATGATAAAGAAATTTCAGTAGGAGTAACGGCAGCATCCTCTACTCTCGGAAGTATTATCCCTCCAAGCATAACAATGGTAGTTTATGCAGGAATAGCTAATGTTTCAACAGGAGCATTATTCTTTGTAGGTTTATTACCAGGATTTATCTTAGGAATATCTATGATGGTAATAGTTTACTTTATTAGTGTAAAAAGAAACTATGCTAAGGGAGAAAAAGCGTCTTATAGATATATTTTAGGGTTATTAAAAGAAAGTTTCCCTGCACTATTAACACCAGTTATTATAATTGGTGGAATTATTTCAGGAGCATACACACCGACAGAAGCAGCAGCCTTTGCATGTGTATATGCATTAATAATTGGAATGTTTTATTACAAAACTATAAAAGTAAGAGATCTACCTAATATAATTGTAGAAACTTTAAAACTGAGTTCACTATCTTTATTTGCTCTTTGTACAGCAAATGCTTTAGGAGAATTATTAGGATATTATAATGTATCTACAAAAGCAGCGGACTTCTTCTTAGGAATGCCTGGAGGAGTTAATACATTTATGTTTGTTGTAATAATATTCTTTTTATTTATAGGTACATTCATGGATGCAGTACCAGCAATGATATTATTTGTACCAGTAATACTACCTGCAGCTCTTGCTCTAGGAGTAGATCTTACTCACCTTGGAGTAATAATTGTAATGACATTAGCTCTTGGATTGGTAACACCTCCATATGGATTATGTCTTCTTATTGCAGGGTCCATATCAAACCTTACAATTGAGAGATCGTTTAAAGGAGTATTACCGTTTTTCATAATGGCAATAGTAGCTCTATTCTTTGTGGCATTCACACCACAGATAATAATGGGATTCCCAAAGTTATTAAATCCTTCTATGTTCTAAAGAGATGAATTAAAAGAAGATACTTTGTGCAAGAGCCATATAAGGGTGGCTCTTTATATATGTACATTTATCTTGTATACTAGTATTGATGAAAAATTATGGAGGTTTAAATATGAAAATGACATTTAGATGGTATGGTAAAGGTAACGATGAAGTTACTTTAGATAAAATAAAACAGATTCCTGGTGTAGAAGGAGTAGTATGGTCATTACATGATATGGCTGCTGGTGAAAACTGGCCTATGGAGAGGATAGAAGAAGTAAAAAAACAAGCAGATGAATATGGATTTAATATAGATGTTGTTGAAAGTGTAAATGTACATGAAGATATAAAATTAGGACTTTCTACAAGAGATAAATATATAGAGAATTATATTGAAACAATGGAAAAATTATCAAAAGTAGGAGTAAAGTGTATATGCTATAACTTTATGCCTGTATTTGATTGGACTAGAACAGATCTCTATAAAAAAACAGAAGATGGATCAAATGCTCTTTTCTTTGAAAAAAGTAAAATAGAAGATATTAATCCAGTTGAGTTAATTAAAAAACTTTCTAAAGATGTAGATGTAACTATGCCTGGATGGGAGCCTGAAAGGTTAGAAAAAATAGAAGAATCTTTTAAAGCTTACAGTGGTTTTACAGCAGAAAACTTATGGAGTAACCTTAAGTATTTTTTAGAAAAAATAATCCCTGTAGCTGAAAGATTAGACATTAAAATGGCTATTCACCCTGATGACCCAGCTTTTGACATTTTTGGTCTTCCTAGAATTATTACAAGTAGGGATAATATAAAAAGGTTTTTGGGCTTAGTGAATAATAAATATAATGGACTATCACTTTGTACGGGGTCTTTAGGATCAGTAAAAACAAATGATATACCAAATATTATTAGAGAATTTGCTGACAGAATTCACTTTGCTCATGTAAGAAATGTAAAGGTTTTTGATAATGGTAACTTTATAGAGACATCTCATAGAGCATGTGATGGATCTGTTGATATAGTTGATGTTATGAGAGCATATCATGAAAATGGATTTGAAGGATATATGAGGCCTGATCATGGTAGACATATTTGGGGAGAAGAAAAAACTTGTAGACCTGGTTATGGTCTTTATGACAGGGCTATGGGGATAATGTATTTACTTGGTATTTGGGATCAATTAGAAAAAAAATAAGGAGTAGAGATATGAAATTGTCAAATGATGGATTAAAAAATAGAGATCAATGGCTAGAAAAAGGCTATGAACTACCAATTTATGATATTGAAAAAATAAAAGAAAATACAATAAAAGAACCTGTATGGCTTCACTTTGGGGCAGGGAATTTATTTAGAGCTTTTACAGCGGCAAATCAAAATAAATTATTAAATGAAGGTAAATCAAATAAGGGAATTATAGTAGCAGAAGGATATGACTATGAAATAATAGAAAAAGCTTATATCCCCTTTGACAATTTAAGTTTGTTAGTAACGTTAAAACCAGATGGCAATATAAAAAAAGAAGTTATAGGAAGTGTTGTAAGTTCTCTAACTGCCGACACATCCAATAAAGATGACTGGGATGAACTTAAAAGAATTTTTAAATCACCTTCTCTTCAAATGGTTAGTTTGACAGTAACAGAAAAGGGATATTCAATTTTTAATAATGATGGAGAAATCTTACCATTTGTCTTAAATGACTTAAATAAAAGTTATAAAGATTCCCAGTATTTTATGGGTAAATTAACAGCACTGTGTTATGAAAGATTTTTAAATGGATCTTCACCTGTAGCATTGGTAAGTATGGATAACTGCTCTGAAAATGGGATTAAACTTTATAATGCTGTTTTATTTTATGCAAAAAAATGGGTAGAAAATAAATTTATGGATGAAAAATTTGTTGATTATCTTAAAGATTCTGCTAAAGTTTCGTTCCCTTGTACCATGATAGATAAGATAACTCCTAGACCAAACGCCTTTATAAAAAATAGTCTAAAAGATGACGGGTTTGAAAATTCAGAATTAATTATTACAGAAAAAAATACTTATACTTCAGCTTTTGTAAATGCAGAGGAACCTCAATATTTAGTCATTGAAGATAATTTTCCAAATGGAAGACCTAATTTAGAGGAAAGTGGGGTTATGTTTACAGACAGGAAAACTGTTGATAAAGTTGAAAGGATGAAAGTTTGTACTTGTTTAAATCCACTTCATACAGCTCTTGCTATCTTTGGATGTTTACTCTCTTATAATAGTATTGCAGATGAGATGAAAGATGAAACTTTAAAATTATTTGTAGAAAAAATGGCATATGAAGAAGGGATAAAGGTTGTTACCGATCCTATTATTATAAATCCATCTGAATTTATAAAGGAAGTTTTAGAGGTTCGTTTCCCAAATCCGTTTTTACCTGATACACCTCAAAGAATTGCTACTGACACATCTCAAAAGATCGCTATTAGATTCGGAGAAACGATTAAAGAGTATAACAATAGTAATGATTTAGATGTAAAACAGTTAAAATATATACCATTAGTAATTGCTGGGTGGTGTCGTTATTTAATGGGAATAGATGATAGTGGTGTTAAATTTGAACTTAGTTCTGATCCTATGTTAGATTCATTAAAAAAACATATTGGGAATATAGAGATGGGATCATTTAATAATATTTCCGAAAGTTTAAAACCAATCTTATCAGATGAAAAACTAATGGGAATAAATTTATATGAAATTGGAATGGGAGAAATAATAGAAACTTATTTTAAAGAATTTATTAAAGGTTCAGGAGCAATTAGAGAAACATTAAATAGATATTTATAGTCTATTATAATTAGGAGGACATAGATTGAAAAAATTTGAAATA
>NZ_JBFHGC010000025.1:0-11238 GCF_041583315.1 Ilyobacter sp.
AATGAGCAAGAAAAAAATATGTTGAGGTTTAAACTTGAAGTTAAAGACAGGTTCGGTATAAAAATAACAGACGGCATGATGAGTAAGGGTAAAAGTTGCAGGACAATTAACAGGACAGCTTAAGTTAGTAAAAGTATAGAGGGGCTCCTTTTAAGGGCTCCTCTATTTTGTGTTATAAATTTTCCTTCTGATATATAAAAAATATAAATACATTGTAAAAGTTCGTGTGCACAGGAAAGGAAAGTAAACTTATATTTTGAATTTTAAAAGAGTTTGTTTTGAAAAAGTCCTAAAATCAAGTGAAATCCAGTTTCTAGAAATACCCCTTAAGTTGCTTTTTTTTGCTCATTATAGTAAAATGAACTTAATAATCTATCTTTTAAAAATTGGGAGTGTAATTAATGTTTGAAGATATAGAATGCGAATACCATATACCTGTGTTGTATCATGAGACAATAGAAAATCTGGTGAAAGATAAAAGCGGAGTCTACCTGGACTGTACCCTTGGTGGCGGTGGGCACTCAGAGGGAATTCTGAAGGCTTTATCAGAAAGCGGAAAACTGATTTCCATCGATCAGGATCAGCAGGCCCTTGATTTTGCAAGGGAAAGGCTGGGGAAGTACGGAAAAAAATGGGAATCTTATAAGGATAACTTTGAAAATCTGGATATGGTTCTGTATCTTGCAGGATATGACAAGGTAGACGGGATACTTATGGATATTGGAGTATCTTCTACACAGCTAGATGACCCTGAGAGGGGTTTTTCCTATAGATTTGATACCAGACTGGACATGAGAATGAATAAAACAGCCAAAGTATCTGCCTATGAAGTGGTAAATGAGTATGAGGAAGGAAGACTTTCTAAAATAATATATGATTATGGTGAAGAACGTCATGCCAGAAAAATAGCCAGGCTTATTTGTGAAATAAGAGCAGAAAAACCTATAGAAACTACCGGTGACCTTGTAGATATAATAAAGAGAGCTTATAAGGGGAAGAGTCCTAAACATCCTGCTATGAAAACCTTTCAGGCAATAAGAATAGAGGTAAACAGAGAACTGGATGTTTTGGGAAATGCCATAGACAAGGCAATAAATGCTCTGAAACCAGGTGGCAGACTGGCTATAATCACCTTCCATTCACTGGAAGACAGAATGGTAAAAAACAAGTTTAAAGAGATGTCGGTAGACTGTATATGCCCGCCGGAACTCCCTGTATGCATGTGTGATAACAAGGCTAAGGTAAAAATAATAACACGAAAACCGATTACTCCAAATGAAGACGAACTGAAATTTAACAAAAGAGCCCGTTCATCTAAACTGAGAGTGGTGGAAAGACTGGGGTAAAAGTATGAAAGAAAAACTGAAAAAGGTATATATAATACTTATAGTTTTTTTGATTGTAAGCCTTCCGATAGTTCACCTAAATTATGTAATACAGCTGGCAAAAGAGCAGGGAGAAGTCAGAAAGCTGAAAAAAATTGTAAATGAATCTGAAGAACTTTATCAGAACAGAAAAATAGAGCTTGAAAACAAGGTTGACCTGGAGAAAATAGAAAAAGAAGCCAGAACAAAACTCGATATGGAAGTATCCAATGAAATAGAGTACTTTAAATTAAAATAAAACCTTATCAGTTGATGGGTTACTTTCGTTGACATTTTTTTTCATACAATATATAATAAAAAAGAACAAAAAGAGGGGAAACAAAATAATATGGTACTAAAAAAGGATCAAATAATAGAATTAGATATAGAAAAGATTATTTTTGGGGGAGAGGGACTGGGTTATTTTGAAAAAATGGCTGTATTTGTTCCCATGTCTGTACCTGGCGACAGAGTTAAGGTTAAAATTATATCTCTCAAGAAGAGCTATGCCAGAGGAATAATAGAAGAAATAATAAAACCAGGTGAAGAAAGAGTAACGGAAAAAGACAAAATTACATTTGAAGATTTTCACGGATGTGACTTTGGAATGCTGAATTACGAGAGTCAGCTGAAATATAAAAAAGAGATGGTAGAAGACGTACTGAAAAAAATAGGCAAACTGGAAAACTGCGAAGTCTATAATACAATGGGTAGTGATTTCCCTAAATATTACAGAAATAAGGTGATAGAACCCTTTGCCCTTAAGAACGGTGAGGTAATATCGGGATTTTTTAAGAAAAAATCCCATGAAGTTTTTGAAGTATCTGAAAATATGCTTCAGTCAAAACTGGCAAATAAGATAATAAAAGAGCTGAAAGAAATACTGAATAAAAAAAAGATACCTGTCTATGACGAGAAAAAACACAGAGGGGTATTGAGGCATGTAATGGTGAGAACCAATTCTTTCGGAGAGGCAATGGTAGTCCTCGTGGTGAAAGGGGAACCTGCTAAGAATCTGAAGAAACTTTTATTTGATCTGAGAGACAGATGTCCAGAGATAAAATCCGCATATATATCCATAAATGATAAAAGAACCAACGTAGCACTGGGAGAAGAAGATATCTACGTATACGGAGATGAGGCTCTGAAAGAGGAGCTCTTTGGTATAAAATTTAATATATCTCCAAAATCTTTCTTCCAAATAAATCTGGAACAGACCAATAAACTCTATGAAACAGCAATCTCATATTTTGATGACGTAAAAAATAAAAATATAGTAGATGCCTATTCCGGAACAGGTACAATAGCCATGATACTTTCCCGTTGGGCTAAAAAAGTCTTTGCTATAGAAATGGTCAAATCAGCCACATCAGATGCAATAAAGACATGTATGGAGAACGAAATTAAAAATATTGATTTTATAAACGGAAAAGTGGAAGAGAAACTGGAAGAACTTCTTAAAAAGAATGAAAAGATAGATGCTATTATTTTTGATCCTCCCAGAAAGGGGATAGAGGAAAGCGTCCTTCACAGTGTTGCAAAAACCGGAATAAATGAGATAGTTTACATATCATGCAACCCTTCGACATTTGCAAGGGATGCCAATGTTTTAAATGAAGTAGGATACGACCTTTTAAAAGTACAGCCTGTAGACATGTTTCCTCAGACGAGCCATATAGAGGTTGTGGGGAAATTTGTAAAACGAACTTAGGAGGAAGCTATGTTTAAATTTATATTCTTTGCAGTTTTGGCATATGTTTTGGGATCAATACCCACTGGTGTAATAATAGGTAAAAAACTAAAAGGTATAGACATAAGGGAACACGGGAGTAAGAATTCCGGAGCCACCAATGCTTACAGGGTTCTAGGTGCCAAGTACGGAGTCATGGTACTGCTAGCAGATGCAGCAAAGGGATTTTTTCCGGTTATGTTTGCAGATCTTGCAGGAGTTGAAGGGACCTTTCTTATACTGGTGGGACTTATAACAATAATAGGACACTCTCTGTCGATTTTTTTAAACTTCAAGGGTGGAAAAGGTGTGGCTACGAGTTTAGGAGTGTTTCTATATCTTGTACCTCAGGTAATGCTGGTGACTATAGGGGTGTTTGTCATAGTGGCGTATTTCAGTAAATATGTATCACTCGCATCTGTTACCTGTGCAGCACTGCTGCCTATACTGACTCTCATCATGCCCATAAGGGAATCGCTAATAAGAATAGAACTTTTCATTATGACGTTTTTGATCGGTGCCTTTGTAATATACAGGCACAGAACTAATATATCTAGACTCATGAATGGAACCGAAAATAAATTTAAATTTAAATAGGGAGATGGATATGAAGAAAATTGTAGTAATGGGCGCAGGAAGCTGGGGAACGGCTTTGGCGGTATTATTGGCAGAAAAAGGGTATCCGGTGACTTTGTGGGAATATAAGAAAGAAAGAGCTGAAAAGCTTCAGGCAGAAAGAGAAAACCCGATGTATTTGAAGGGGGTAAGGTTTCCTGAAACCCTCCATGTGACCTCAGAGACAGAGGGACTATTAGAAGGGTCCCAGTGTGTTGTGTTTTCAGTTCCTTCCCAGGTGCTGAGAGGTGTCATAGCCAATATATCTTCTCAGATAACGCAGGATATTACGTTGGTAAATACTGCTAAGGGCCTGGAAGTTTTGACTGGAATGAGGCTCTCAGAGGTTATGAAAGATGAAATAATGGGTAAATTTCATAAAAATATAGTGGTTCTATCGGGTCCTACCCATGCAGAAGAGGTGGCTAATAAGATACCTTCCACCATTGTGGCAGCTGGAAACCTTGAGAATTCTAAAAAGATACAGGAAATATTCAATACAGGAACCTTCAGAGTGTATATCAATGAGGATATAATCGGAGTGGAAATAGGTGGAGCTGTAAAAAACTGTCTGGCTATTGCAGCAGGAATGGCTGACGGAATGGAATTTGGAGATAATACAAAAGCAGCCCTTATAACCAGGGGAATTGCAGAGATAACAAGATTTGGAGTGGAACTCGGAGCAGAGGAAAAAACTTTCAGCGGTCTGAGTGGTATAGGGGATCTTATTGTGACTTGTGCCAGTAAACACAGCAGAAACAGGCATGTGGGAGACAAGCTGGGAAAAGGAATGAAACTTCAGGCTATACTGGATGAAATGCTAATGGTAGCTGAAGGGGTACCTACTGTAAAGGCTGTTTATGAAAAGTCCAGATCTTGTAATGTATCGATGCCAATTCTTGAAGCAGTGTATAAAGTGCTTTATGAGGATGCTGATGCTAAAGAGATGGTAAAGAAACTAATGGAAAGAGATTTAAAAGGGGAATTTTATTAATCGGTATCTTATTTTAACTAAAACTTAAAAGAAGTGGGGAAGAGATATATGGAAAAAGAAAGAGATTTAGTTTCACTTTATCTTGAGGATATCCGTAGTTATGACATTTTGACGAAAGAAGAGGAGTTAGATCTTCTAATAAGGGCTAAGAGTGGTTGTGAAGATGCAAAACACAAACTAATTCTTTCAAATCTCAGACTGGTTGTAAATATAGCTAAAAGTTACGTCCACAAAGGCATGGGTTTTATAGACCTAATAAGTGAAGGGAATTTTGGACTCATGCATGCCATAGAAAAATTTGATGTAGAGAAGGGATTTAGGTTCTCTACTTATGCTGTCTGGTGGATAAAACAGTCCATAAGCAAGGCAATCATAAGCAAGGGAAGAGAAATAAGAATCCCATCATATAAGCACGATCTTTTAAACAAGGTAAATAAATTCATAATGGAATTTGTAATGAAAAACAGTGTCTATCCAAATATAGAGGATATAGCCCTTGGACTGGATATAACTCCTAAAAAGGTGCAGAAAGTCATGCTTGAGTTTCAGGATCTTTTGTCTTTAAACGCATCCATAGGAGATGACATATTCTTAGAGGATACTATCAGTCAGCCTGACGAAGAATCTCTAGAAGATGAAGTATTAGGTGAGATAGGTAGAAATGAGATAAATGACATGTTAGAGGTCTTAAAACCCCGTGAAAAAGAGATATTAAAACTGAGGTATGGACTTGACGGTTATGAAATCCACACTCTAGAAGAGATAGGGAAGAGTTTCAGTATAACCAGAGAGAGAGTCAGACAGATAGAGAAAAAAACTCTTCAGAAGCTTAGAACAAAGTTCAGTGAAGAGTTGAAACCATATCTTTTTAAATAGTCTCTAAGCAGGAGGGAAAAATTTGAATATCAAGGTAGACAGGCAAGAATTTTTGAAAACATTGAGAATAGTAGAAAAAGCAGTAGCTGAAAATAAAATAAGACCCATAATTTCTTGTGTATATCTAGAGGCACAGGAGGACGGAAAGATTGTTTTGAGGGGTACAAATCTCGAGCTCACTATAACGTCTTTTATGGATGGAGAAATATATGAAAACGGTAAGGCGGTCTTTTCTTATCAACTGGTGGAAGAGTATCTAAAGGAGATTTCTGACAGGGATATAAATCTAGTGGTAAAGGACGGCCTTCTGATTATAGAGACATCAGATTCAGCTTCTGAGTTTTCTGTGATGGATCCTGAAGAGTATCCGAGAATAAAAGATAGTATAGAGGGCTCTGGTATGGTTTTTTCCAGAGAAAAACTTGCTGAAATGTTTGAAAAAACAAAGTTTGGTGCTTCTAGCTCCACTGATAATTTATCCATTAACTGTGTAAGGGTGGAAATAGAAGATCAGAAGATAAAAATGATCTCCTCTGACACTTACCGTCTGGTGTATCTAGAAGACCATACAGAATATGAAGGCTCTCTCAAAGTAAGTATTCCTCTGACTACGGTAGAGGCTCTGATAAAAACCCTACGAACCCTGGATGAGGAAAATGTGGAATTTAAATTTGAAGAAAACCAGGTTTTCTTCAAAGTCGGGAATTCTATGGTTTTAAGCAGGGTTATAGATCTGCCTTTCCCTGATTACAACGGAATAATGAAGTCAGTATCTCATAATAAAAAGGTATCTGTGGACACTGAGGAGTTTTCTAAGGTGCTGAGAAGAGTTCAGATATTTGTAAAAAATAATAGTGAATCTAAATATAGTGCTATATTCAGTCTGGATAAGGGAAACCTTTATGTAAGCGGAGTATCAGAAACTGCCAAAGTCAATGAGCATATAGAGGTTGAGCAGGATGGGGAAGATGTGAGGATCTCCCTAAATGTAAAATTTCTCTTAGACTTCATACAGCATCTGGATAAGAGTGACAGGTTAATAATTGATCTTTTAACTTCAAATAGTGCCATACAGCTGAAAAACAGTAAAGATGAAAAATATTTATATATAGCTATGCCTTTAGCCCTAAGAGATTAAGCAAGTCTGCAGACTTGCTTTTTTCATTGTTTGAAAAGGGAAAATAAATATGCTATACTAAATATGATAAAAATTACGAGGGGAATAAGAAAATGGTCAAAATTTTACTGTTAAAAATAGTTTATATACTCTATTATTTTGCCTATATTATAGCGAGAAAATTTAATAAAAACAGATGTGAAAATAATTTTGTTTCAAAGAGCTTTATAAAGTTTAATAACAGACTGGCCATCAAGAGAAGCAGAAAGAAAGAGATAAAAAAAATAGCCCTTCTGCTTCCTCACTGTATTCAAAATTATTCATGTCCTTATAAGATAACTTCTGATATAGGAAACTGCAGAGAGTGTGGTTTGTGCAAAATAGGGGAAATATCTAAATTTGTAAAGATGAAAAATGCCACGGTAAAAATAGCTACAGGTGGTACTTTGGCAAGACTTTTTTTGAAAAATGAAAAACCTGATTTTGTAGTAGCTGTGGCATGTGAAAGGGATCTGGTTGCAGGGATATATGATTCATTTCCAATGATGGTCTATGGCATATTCAATGAGCTGGATAATGGACCCTGTATGAATACAAATGTATCTCTAGAAGACATAAAAATAATTTTTGATTTAGTTGGAAAAAAATAGCTAAAACACAGTCTAACATGGGTAACTACAATGATTTTGAGGGGGATCACATCATGAAAAAAAAGCTGACAATCATAGCTTTTCTGATTGTTCTTAATACAATGTCTTTTGCAGGGGAAAAAGAGGACATAAAGTATATAGATGAATTGTATAAAGCTAAAAACTATAAGGTAGCAGTTCTTGAACTGGAAGGTTTTTTGAAAAACTATCCGAAATCTAAATATATGCAGACAATACAGGAAAGGCTGGCTAAAACTTATTTTCTGGAAAAAAATTATGAGAAATCTAAAAAATATTTTGATATTCTCCTTGCAAATTACAGGCTGAAAAACAGAGAAAAGGATGAGTTCTATTATTATCAGACTGTCAACTGTGCTTATCTGGGGAAATTTGATGATGCAGCGGCTTATCAGAAAAATCTCGATGAAAAGGGAGAATACCGTGATAAGGCTGTCTATGAACTGGGGAAAGAATACTATAATTCCGGGGAATACAATAAGGCCCAGCTTGAGCTTTCAAAATTACTAAGCACAAAGGGAGAGTACTATGACAAGGGGATACTATATCTTGCTTTGTCATCTTACAATAACGGACAATATGTCAAGAGTATAGTGTATCTTGATGAGTATTACAAGGGAACTGAAAAAGACAAGAACTATCCTCTGATGAACTATATCTATGGGTCGTGCTATTATAAAATGAATGATATTGTAAAAGCAGAGAGATATTTTAAAGAGGTATCTGAAAAATACCCTTCTGATACTTATGCACAGCGTAGTCTCCTTTCTCTTGTATCCATATACAGAGACTTGAAAAATGAGCCTGAAATGATGAAAGCTGTGTCAAAACTGAAAGGCGGACAGGAAGCTAAAACTGCATACAAGCTTGTGGCGGAATATAATCTCAATAAGGGGGAGTATTCTAAGTCGGCAGAATATTATGAAAAAATAGTATCAAAGTCAGAGGACGCCAGTGTACTCTATGGATATGCTTATTCTCTATATAAGAAAGGTGAGAAAAACAGATCACTGGACTTTTTTAAAGACCTGAAAAATACTGAATATGAAGATGATGCTATTTATTATTCAACTTTAATAAATTATGAGAAAAAGAATTATAATGGAGTTTTAGATCTGACTAAGGATTTGAATGGCAGAGATGTAAAACCTGCCTATAGTGACAACATTTATCTTATGATGGCAAGCTCCGCTTATGAAACTGGAAAATATAAACTTTCAAGAGATTACTATATGAAGGTTTATGAAAATTCATACAGAAAAGATGAACTTTATAAAATTATTGTGGTGGACAGCAAAATAGGAGATCTGAAAGATCTTGAGATCCGTTTTGAAGAGTATAGAAAAACCTTTGTAAGGGACCAGCAGTATAAAAAAGATGTGTATCTGGCTGTGGGGGCTTCGTATTACGGTGCAGGGAAAATCAGCAAAGCTGAAAATGTCTATGAGGAATATCTCAAAAACAATAGAGATGACGAGATCCTCGGAAACCTTATAGCTATACTTCTAAATGATAAGCAGTATGAAAAAATGGAAAAATATCTGAACATGCAAAATGCATCTTCTGAAAATACATATCTTAAGGGAATAGCTTCTCTCGGGATGCTAAAATACCAGGATGCTGAAAATCACTTTAAAAAAGCAGCTGAATCCGGGACGAAGGAGATAAAAGAAAAAGCTCAGTATAACCTGATGAAAACTTATTTTTCATGGGAAAAGTATTCTGAAGCTGTAGAAACAGGGGAAAGTTACCTGGGGAAAGGATACGGGAAAAATCAAGGCGATGTCCTGGATAAAATGGCTCTTTCGTATTTCAGAATGGGAGAGTATGAAAAGAGCAGAGAGACCTATGATAAGCTGAAGGGTATAGAGGGCTATAGTGACTACGCACTTTTTCAGACTGGAGAAAGTTTTTACAGCGAAGGAGATTATAAAGAGGCTTCTAAAATCTACAGGGGAATATACAGTAAAAATCCAAAGGGGCAATATGCTGAGGACTCACTTTACTGGGAGATAAATTCACTTTATAATCTTGAAGAGTTTGAGCTTTTGAAAAAAAGTTCTTCAGAATTTCTAAAGAACTATAAAAAAAGCAGCTACAGAGGGAACGTAATGCTCCTTAATGCTGATGCAAATATGGCTTCTGAAAATTTTGAAGGTGCAATAGCTACATATAAAGAGCTCTATGAAACTACAGAAGATGCTACTCTAAAGGAAAACGCAGCAGCAAAATTAACAGAAATACACTACGAGAGCAACAGCCTGGATGAGGCAATCCTATGGGCAGACAAGATTTCTGAGAAAAATAAAGCAAGCTACTGGAAAGCAATAACCTATGAGAAAAAAGGTGAGGTGGCACTGGCTCATGCTGAATACAAAAAACTTCTTGAAGATGAAAAATACAAGGACAGAGCAGCATTTAATCTGGCAAATTATTATTTCAAAAAAGAAAATTTTGAAGAGTCAAAAAAATATTATGAAATAGTGGACAGAAGTAGCGAGAGCAAATATAAGGATACTTCGGCATTTCAGCTAGGTGTAATCTATGAAAAAGAGGGAGACTACAACAATGCCTTAAGAATGTTTACGAAAGTAAATCTTTTGTATAAAGACAGCCCGCTGAAAGAATCTTCAGTAATTAAAATCGCCGTTGCCTATGAGGCTATGGGTGATGAAAAGGAAGCTAAGAAAAGCTACAACGACTTTTTAGAACAGTATAAAGAGTCTAAATTTAAAGATTTTGCATTGGAAAAACTTATCAGTATGAATTTAAAAGAGGATAAGAAAAAGGAGGCTGTTTCATATTACGAGGAGCTGAAAAAAAGATCACCTGAGAAGTCAAAAAAATATATTGAATATTTTGAGGAGGGGAAAAAACAGTGAAAAAAAAATTAGTATTTTTAATGTTAATGCTGTCTTTTGTTTTTTCATATGGGCAGGAAGGTACAGCTGAAATTAGCCAAGAGGTAACAGGAGTCAGTCTAGAGACTCTAGAAAGCGGAAAAGAGATAACAGGTATTGAATATATACAGGATGAAGCTCTGAATAAGGTAGATGCAAATCTGAAAACTAATGAAGTACAGCAAAGTAAAGAAAAACTGAACCTTGCAAAACAACAGGAAAATAATAAAGATCTTGAAAATGAACTGTCAGAAGATATGGCATCAAATAAGTCTATCTGGAAATATATTTTAGGGGCAGTAGTTGTTATTTTAGGAGTAGCGGCGTTTTAGTTTTAATCGTCTTTTAAGGAGGAATCAAAAATGGTATGGATACAAAACGGCGGGATACTTATGTATTTTATTGCGGCCATGTCAGTAATAGGATTAGCAGTGGTAATAGAAAAGAGTATTTATTTTGCATCAAAAGAAAAAGGGAATTTTGATGATATAAAATGGAATGTGAAAGAGTATATAGAGAAAGGTGACTATACAGGAGCCTTTTCCCTTCTGGAAAAGCGTGAATGCTCTACATATAAAGTGCTGAAGGAGCTACTGCTTCAGTGTACTAAAAATAAAGATTGTAACATAGTACACATGGAAGAAAAAGCCAGGGAGGTAGGTCTTGCACAACTTCCTAGACTGGAAAGGGGTATGTGGTTACTAGGTATAGTGGCACATACTACGCCTCTTCTGGGATTACTAGGTACAGTTACAGGGATGATACAGGCTTTTCATGCTATAGCATCATATGGGACAGGAGATCCTTCTGTACTTGCTGAAGGGATATCTAAAGCCCTTATAACAACAGCAGGTGGACTGACTGTGGCAATACCAGCGGTGATTTTCTATAACTATTTTAACAAAAGGATAGATACTGTAATAAACAACATGGAAAAGTCTAGTGTTGAAATGATCAACTTCTTTAGAAAGTAGG
>NZ_JBFHGC010000026.1:0-10865 GCF_041583315.1 Ilyobacter sp.
ACTCCTCCCACAACACAGGCCGCTATGGCATCCAGTTCATACATGTTTCCCAGATTGTTTGTGGCACTTCCTATACGTCCGGCTTCCAGTAAACCTGCAAAAGCATAAAACATCCCAGAAAGGGCATAAACCTTTATAAGATTTACAGTTACATTTACTCCTGATACAGTTGCCGCCTCAGGATTTCCTCCTATGGCAAAAATATTTTTTCCGAATCTGGTTTTATTCCACAGAACCCACATAAATGCTGTGGCAAGCGTGGCATATATTATCAGATACGGAAGCTCAAAGCTGCCCAGGTAAAGAGATCCTTGAGCAAAAGAAGAATACCTTTCATCAAAGCCGGCTACTGGTGAAGCTCCTACAAAATCATAATACAGAGAGTTTGCACCATAGACTATTATCATAGTACCCAGAGTAGCAATAAAAGGTGTTACATGAAGCTTTGCTATTATTACTCCGTTTATTATACCCATGACTGCACCTATGGCCACCACCACAAGTATCACTACAGGTATAGGTATGTTTCCCAGATTTGGGAACACCTTATTCACATTTGTAGTAGCCTGAAGCAGAGTAGCAGAAACCACTGCCGTAAGTCCTACCTGTCTTCCTGCAGAAAGGTCTGTTCCCTGAGTAACAATCAGTCCCGCTACTCCAAGTGCTATTATTATTCTCACAGATGACTGAGTCAGGATATTTTTAAAGTTTCTTATACTCAGAAACGTCGGTTCTTTAGTTATTATTATTGCAAGAAGAAGTATCAAAACCACATAGATTCCTCTGTCCATCATCCATCTTTTTACATCTTTTGAATTTATCTTTTTCTTTTTTTCTTCTACTGAAATTTCCACCTTTATTCCTCCTCTACAGATACTTTGCCGTCAGTCTCAAAATCTCTTCTTGGGTTGTTTCTTTTGTATTAACTATTCCTGCCACCCTTCCGTTGCTCATAACAAGTATTCTATCTGTCACTCCTAGTAACTCAGGCATCTCTGAAGATATCATTATTATTCCCTTATCTTTTTTGGCAAGATCTATCATTAGTTGATAGATTTCAAACTTTGCTCCTACATCTATTCCCCTGGTAGGTTCATCCATCATCAATATTTCCGGCTCAGTAAGAAGCCAACGTCCGATTATTACTTTCTGCTGATTTCCTCCGGAAAGTGATCCTATATTGGTCTTTTGACTTGGAGTTTTCACTCTCATACTGGCTATTACCCAGTCAGTATCATCTCTCATCTTCTTCTCATTCAGAAGTTTATGCTTGGTAGTGTATTTTTCCAAGTTTGAAATAACAGAGTTAAAGTTGATATCGAGCATACTGTATATCCCAGTAGCACGTCTTTCTTCTGTTATCAGGGCAAACCCGTGTTTTATGGCTTCGTGAGAGTCTGCATTTTCTACTTTTTTCCCATGAAGAATTATATCTCCGCTCTCTTTCTGTCTCATTCCAAAGAGAGTCTCTACTATATCTGTTCTTTTGGCTCCCACAAGTCCTGCTATTCCCAGTATTTCTCCCTTATGAAGCTGGAATGATATATTTTTTATAGAAGGCTGGAATTTTGCCGTAAGGTCATTAACCTCGAGAATGACCTCTTTGGGCTTATTATCCTTCGGCGGGAAACGGTGAGTCAGGCTACGTCCAACCATTAGATTTATGATATGGTCTGTAGTCATTCCCTCTACCTTTTCTGTGGCTATCCACTGTCCGTCTCTCAGTATGGTTATGTCATCTGATATTTCTGATATCTCTTCCATTTTATGTGATATGTATATTATTCCACAGCCTCTGTCTCTCAGCTTATTTATTATCTTAAAGAGATGAGTTACTTCTCTTTCTGTAAGAGATGAAGTAGGCTCATCCATAACTATTATCTTGGAATTATATGAAACAGCTTTGGCTATTTCAACCATCTGCATCTGGGATACAGAAAGGGATTTCACCTTTGTCTTTGGATCTATATTTATATCCAGTTCTTCAAATATCTGTTTTGTGTCCTTATACATCTTGGCCTCATCTACAAACATCCCTTTCAAAGGATATCTTCCAAGCCATATATTATCCATAACACTTGTCTGAAGCACTTGATTTAATTCTTGATGAACCATAGACACACCGTTGTCTAGCGCTTCTTTTGAAGAACTAAAATTTATAGGCTTCCCCTCTAAAAAAATCTCTCCTGAATTTTTACTGTAAATACCAAACAGGCATTTCATAAGAGTTGATTTACCTGCTCCGTTTTCACCCATGAGAGCGTGAACACTGTGAGGGCTTATCTTTAAGGTAACCCCGTCTAGGGCCTTTACTCCTGGAAACTCCTTTGATATATTTATCATTTCTAGGAGATATTGCTTGTTATCTTCTAAATTTCTCTCCATTTTAAAGTACCCCTTTTCTAAAGATAAGAGAGAGTGACTAGCACCCTCTCTATTAAAACTTTTTTTATTTAAAGTCTTTTAAGTTATCCTTGTCTACTCCTACGTAAGGTACACGTATTGCTTTGTTTTCCATTTTCCATGCTGTTCCCTCTGTTGCCTCTTTTCCGTTTGCAAGATTCAGAGCCAGATCAAATGTAGCCTGTCCTTGATTTGGTGCATCATTTAGAACAGTTCCCGCCATTTTACCATCTTCAATAAGAACTAGTGCTTCAGCAAGAGCGTCCACTCCGAATACAGGTAGCTCCTCTCTTTTGTTTGCCTTCAGAGCTTCTACTGCTCCCATAGCCATTCCGTCATTATTACAGATAACTACTTCTATCTTCTTTGCATTAGGTCCTGAAAGCCAAGCCTCTACCTTATCTTTCGCCTGAGCTGTATCCCACATAGCCGTATCCATGTGAAGTTCCTGAGTTCCTATTTTATGAGTATCATTAAGAGTTTTTACAACATATTCAGTTCTTGCTTCAGCATCTGGATGTCCAGGCTCTCCTTTTAGAAGTACATATTGGATTTTACCGTCTCCGTTTAGATCCCACTGTGGATTTGCAACCCATTGCTTTGCAACTAGGTCTCCCTGTATTACTCCTGCCTCTTTAGACTCTGTACCTACATAGTAAGCTTTTTCATAGCTTGCCAAAGCATCCTGAGAAGGTTCTTTATTATAAAAAACTACAGGAATATTTTCTTTCTTTGCCTTATCTATTATAGTCTGGGCTGCAGCCGGGTCAACTAAGTTGATCGCCAGTGAATCTACACCTTTTGATATCATTACGTCTATCTGGTCGTTCTGCTTCGACTGGTCATTCTGAGAATCATTCATTAATATATTTACACCGTCTCCTGCAGCAGTTCCGGCTCCTTCTATAGCCTGTCTCACAAGAGCCATAAAGTTGTCATCATACTTGTAAATTGTAAACCCTATAGTTTTAGCATCTTTTTTTGTTTCAGGTGCTTTTTTTTCACCGCAGCCTGTCAATCCTGCCACCAAAGTTAACGATGCAAGAAATAATCCTAATTTTTTCATCAATCTCCTCCTATAAATTTAGATATGTATTTCATATTAGAAGATTACCTCTGTTTTTACCGTTTGTCAATTAAGCTTACTGTTTATTTTTAGTCTTTTTTCAACTCAATCTGAACTATAAGCCCTATTCTTTTATTTATAAGGGTTTTAAACCATACCTTTTTTAACTAAATAAATTAATTAAGCACTTTTATTTTATTTAGTTAACTTTTTCATCGTTTTTTTTCCCATACCTATTAAAAAACCCCTACATTTTAGCATGATACAAGAAAACCACCACATGAAAACTAAGAAGTCAAAATTAGAGGATACTTCCCTGAAAAACTGTATAAATATAGAGATAATAAGACTGCAATAATTGAAACGGATCATGGATTATTACGGATATATACGTTATCTCATGAAAATATTTTTATAATTAAATGGGAGAAGGTGAGGATGTCATGCATTATCTAAATGAAGGCAATATACTTTTGTTTCTTATACAGCTTTTTATCATCCTGTCTCTGTCAAAATACTTTGGAATTCTGTTAAAAAAGATAAAGCAGCCAACTGTGACCTCAGATATTCTCATAGGTGTGTTTCTGGGACCCACTATTTTAGGGAGATTATTTCCAGCATTCCAGTTGAAACTTTTCCCCACAGATGCCATACAGCAAAACATGATAGAAACAATCGGATGGCTCGGTTTATTTCTTTTATTGATGACAACAGGTTTAGAAATAAATTTTTCCAGCGTCTGGAAACAGAAAAAAGATGCACTAAAAATATCCCTTTTCGATATTGTCATACCTATATTAGTTTCCATTCTGCCTATATTTTTTTTACCTGATAAATATTTGATAAACCCAGAGAGCAGAATAACATTTTCTTTTTTCGTAGCTACAATAATGACTATCAGTGCCATGCCGGTGGCAATAAGAGGTCTTCATGATTTAAATATTTTAAAAAGTGATACTGGTTTCCTCATTGTCTCTGCCCTTACTATAAATGATGTCATTGGATGGATCATCTTCACCATAATACTATCCGTCTTCACACAGGAGAGCCTTCAAATAGGCAAGATAATATACCTCATAATTTACACTCTGCTCTTTGTTTATCTGGCTCTATTTCATGTAAAGAAAATATTAAACACCTTTCTTTTTAAAATAAGCAACCAGAGAATTGAAACCACTGCAGAAGCTTTAAGTGTAGTTATTCTTTTAGGGATAGCCTTTGGAATAATAACCATGAAAATAGGAATACACTCACTTTTTGGATTTTTCATAGCCGGAATTCTGGCAGGAGAGTCAAAATATTTTTCAGAAAAGTCCAGAACCTCTATAGAACAGATTGTTTATGCTGTTTTTGCCCCTATATTTTTTGTTAATATCGGCCTGAAAATAGACTTCTTTGAAAATTTCAATATTTTCCTGGCCGTAATAATCACTGTAATCGGAATTTTCGGAAGATTTTTAGGAGCATGGGTTGGATCGGCTTTTTCCAATAAATCCAGAAACGACAGGTTGATAATTAGTATAGCTCATGTCCCTGGTGGAGAGATGCACATAGTTGTCAGTCTTTTGGCATTGGAATACGGACTAATATCAAAAGAGATTTTTATAGCTATTGTTTTCGGAGCCATTTTTTCATCTATCATAATGGGGCCGTGGCTTGCATTCCTTATAAAAAGATTTAAAGATGTTTCTCTGAAGGAATTTTTCTCAAAAAAACTTATTATTCAGGATTTAGATGCAGTTACCCCCTCTGAAGCCATTGAAAAAATATCAAGTGTGATCAGTTCTAGCAGAGGTATCGATTTTGAGTTTCTGAAAACCGAAGTTCTCAGCAGGGAGATAATGGGCAGCACTTCCATAGAAGAGGGAATAGCCATCCCACACGCCAGGCTGGAAAAGCTTGACAATCCGGTTATAGCTTTTGGCTTTTCCAAAAACGGTATTGACTGGAACTCTCCAGACGGCAAAAAATCCAGATTCATATTTTTAATTTTAACTCCTAAAGACGACAATATTATCCAGCTTAAGATCATAAGAGAACTTATCACCCTAATAAAAAACAGAGAAGTGCAGAACAGTATCTCTGCACAAAAGACAAGTGATTCCATTTACAAAATTTTATTTAAAAACTCATGAAAAATCTAAATTTATTTTGATTGCCATTAACTTTAATGTTATTATATGTGGTATTTGGATAATGATAAGATTCTTAAAATTCATTGAAAAAAACACCAGATACAAGGCACAAGCAAAATAATTTTTATATAAAAGGAGATAAAAAATGGTCGCAGAGGCATTTTTAGAATTATTTAATGAAAAAATACTTTTAAACTTAGTAATTAGAATATTTGTATTTTCCATGGTGGTAGCAATAACTATGTTAGGCGTAAATCTTACCAGGAAAATAATGGACAGCAATCACAGACTCAAAGAGCTCGATCCTACCCAGTTTACCTTTATAAAACACTTCTTGGCAGGAATTATTTATTTCATAGGTTTCATGTCTGCTGTGTATACCATTCCTACATTCAGAAGCCTTGTTGTTTCCATCTTTGCAGGTTCCGGTGTTCTGGCTATCATTATCGGTTTTGCCTCTCAGCAGGCTTTTTCAAACATAGTCAGCGGTATATTTATAGCTATTTTCAAACCTTTCAGAATCGGCGACAGGGTAAAGCTTATCGGTAAGGAGACATTCGGAGTAATAGAGGATATAACTCTCAGACACACTATGATAAGGACATTTGAGAACAAAAGAATAATTATACCAAACTCTGTCATAAGTAATGAGATCATAGAAAATTCAAACATCGTAGAGGATAAAGTGTGCAACCACATCGAAATAGGAATAAGTTACGATTCTGATGAGGATAAGGCCATTCAGATAATAACCGAAGAAGCCATGAAACATCCGTCATTTTTGGACAACAGGACTTTTGAAGAGATAAATGCCGGAGAGCCATCTGTCAATGTGAGAGTAGTAGGGTTCGGAGACTCTTCAGTAAATCTAAAGGCTTGGGTATGGTCAAAGGATACTGTAAGCGGATTTATTATGAAGTGTGACCTGAATAAAAGCATAAAAAAGAGATTTGACAATGAAGGAGTGGAAATTCCTTTCCCTTACAGAACCATTGTATTCAAAAACAACGAGGACCAGAGTAACAATAATACATTATGAAAGAGAGATACTGATGAAAATAATAGTAGATGCTGACGCCTGCCCAAAAACAGTAAAAAAAATATGCGAGGAGCAGGCTGTAAAACACGGAGTTGAGCTGGTAATGGTAATAGATGAGGCTCATGAGATAGATGGAAATTTCACAGTGATAAAAGTAGTACAGGGAATGGATTCTGTGGATCATAAGATAATCACCATGTGTATAGAGGGTGATATAATTATTACTCAGGATTACGGACTGGCCTCTATACTCCTCCAGAAAGCCTCTGGAGTGATCCATCCAAAAGGTTTCCTTTACACTATTTTCAACATCGAATCCCTCATGTTTCAGAGACACATGGGGCAGAAGATCAGAAAAGCCGGAGGAAGAACCAAGGGGCCCAAAAAGAGGACCAATAATGAAGATCTCGAGTTTGAGAAAATACTAATCTCCATTCTTAAAAAATCAAAAAAACCATTAAAAAAACTGCTGTAGAAAATTCTCTACAGCAGTTTTTAAATTGAAATTTTATAAACTATTTTTTTCGTCCTCTTCTCTTCCATGGGTATAACTAGGTAAAATCATAGGCGAAACTCTGTCTGTTTCCACTCCGTTGACTTTCATCTCATCATTGTATCTCTTTATATGATCCAGGGTAAGTTCCTTGACCTCTATATTCTTACACTTTTCCCCTGCATCCTTTCCGGCTCTTCTTCCGAAAACTATTATATCCAGCAGGGAATTACCCATAAGTCTGTTTTTACCGTGTATTCCTCCGGCGCATTCTCCTGCCACATAGAGATTTTCCACCTGAGTTTCTCCGTTTTCCTTGATTAACAATCCACCATTTTGATAATGAAGAGTAGGATATACAAGAATCGGCTCTTTTCTCATATCTATTCCGAATTTCAGATACATTCTCATCATGGCTGGAATTCTCTTTTCTATCGTTCCTTCTCCGTGAATTATCTCAATAAGCGGGGTATCTAGCCATACACCGGCACCTCCACTAGGAGTAGCGAGACCTTTTCCCTTTATATTACACTCTCTGATTATTGCAGAAGCCTCTACATCCCTTGTCTCTAGATGGTATACAAACTGCTCTCCGTCTATATTAAGGGGAGTGGCTCCCAGACTACGCACTTTTTCAGTAACTAAGGCCCCGAAGATCTGAGCCGGATAGGCTACTCCAGTGGGATGATACTGGATAGTATCAGCAAAGGCCAACTCCACTCCTACTCTGTAACCCATCACAAGACCATCAGCTGTGGCACCATAGTGGTTAGACGTAGGGAACCCCTGATAGTGAAGTCTTCCTGCTCCTCCAGTTGCCATTATTACAGTTTTAGCCCTTGCCACAAGGTATCTCCCTGTTTCAAGGTCATGAAATACTGCTCCTCCTGCTTTTCCTTCACTGTCAAGAATCAGCTCTACCACAGGGGAAAACTCTAAAACCTCTATACCTTTATTTCTCACTTCATCTCTAAGCACACGCATTATCTCTGCTCCGCTGTAATCTGCCGCCGCATGCATTCTTTTCCTAGACGTTCCTCCACCGTGGGTTGTCACCATAGTTCCGTCTGCTTCTTTGTCAAACATTACCCCAAGATCATCTAGCCATTTTATGGCAGAGGGAGCATCTTTTACCAGGGCAGCTGCAAGTTCAGGTACATTGGTATAATGTCCCCCTCCCATTACATCCAGATAATGCCTGTCAGGGGAATCATTTTCTTTATCTGCAGCCTGTATTCCACCCTCAGCCATCATTGTATTGGCATCTCCAAAACGAAGTTTAGTGGTTATGAGCACCTTGGCACCTTTTTCATTGGCTTCCAGAGCAGCAGCAGCTCCTGCTCCACCTCCTCCGATAATAAGAACATCTACATCATAATCTATTTTTTCCAGGTTTATATCTATATTTTCCAGCTTACTCTTAGCCTCTATAAGATCAGCAAGTTCTTTTGGCACTCTCTGTCCCTTATTTACACCGTGTCTTAAAACTCTGAAACCTTTATCTGTGTAATCAGGATGGTTTTCATTTAAAACATCTATCTTTTCCTCGGGACTCATCCTTGGAAAATCTTTTCCTAATCTTTGGGAACGTGTTTCCACTACTTTTTTCATCAGTTCCCTCATATCTGCCGTGTACATCAAAATACCTCCTCGATATCCAAAAATTATGACTTTTCAAATAAATCTAATTATTTTGTTATATCTCTATTATTATATAACTCTTTCAGTTCATCTATACTCTTGTTCATCAGTTCTTCCATAACCTCATCATATTCCCCGGCCTCTGCCTTGGCCACCTTGTCTTTTAGGTGCTGTGTCTGAGGTGCTATATATTTTCCTGTGAGACGACGAGCCAGAAGTCCTACATTATAATGAGTTATATTTGCCGGACATCTTGATGCACAGATTCCACAGGCCACGCAGTCAAAGGATTCATGGGCACATTTTTCCAGGTCACCTCTCTGAGCATAGGCTATATACTGCATCACATTCAGATCCTGAGAACATCCCTTTGTACATGAGTTGCAACCTATACAGCTGTAGATTTCAGGATAGAGTTTAGCCATTGTGTCTGCATTTGGCTCTAGTTCATTTATATCATAAGCTGGTTTTTCTCCCGGGAAAAACGGCAGCTGAGTGAAATACATCCCGTCTTCCACTGTGGTCTGGCATGCCAGTGCCACCTTTAGTTCCTTTTGACCCTCTGTCCTGTATATTGTTGCACATGCCCCACAGAAACCAGACCTGCATCCGCACCCTCTGGTCAGTTTATATCCTGCATACTCCATTGAATCCATTATTGTCAGACTGGCAGGCACGGTATATTTTTTACCTAATATATATACATCAACCATTTCTCTTTTAGACATTTATGCCTCCTTAATTATTAATATTCATCTGGTAGTTCTGTGATCTCATCACATCTGAACACAGGACCGTCTTTACACACATATTTGTCCCCTATATTACAACGTCCGCATTTACCGAATCCACATTTCATCTTGAGCTCTAGGGTAGTATAGACCTGGTCCTTTTTAAACCCTATCTCTTCTAAGGACTGAAGAGTGTACTTTATCATTATAGGCGGTCCGCAGACCAAGGCTACCTTATTTGTATCAAAGGCCAGCTTTCCCACATAACTAGGTACAAATCCCACATGTCCTTTCCATGTATCCGCTTCTCTGTCCACAGTAAGGTGAACTTTCGTCTCATCCTTTGACGGCCAGACTTCAAATATATCCTTTGGATGTACAAGATCTCCTGGAGTACGTGCTCCGTATACTATGTCCACCTTACCGTATTCTTCGCGGTTGGCCATGACATAATTTATCACAGAACGAAGAGGTGCTAACCCTATCCCTCCTGCGATAAAAAGAAGATCTTTTCCTTTGAGTTCTTCCACGGGAAAATTATTTCCGTAAGGACCTCTTATTCCTATTTCAGAGCCACTTTCCAGCTGATGAAGGTAATCTGTGACATTTCCGCATCTTTTTATGCTGCACTCGATATAGCCCTCTTCTGTAGGTGAGGAAGTTATGGAAAATATCGCCTCCCCTATAGGGGGTGCTGATATCATGGCACACTGCCCTGGCATAAATTCAAAAGGTTTCCCTCCGTTGGGATTGACTATCTTAAAAGTTGTAACATCGTGGGTATCTACCCTCACATCCTCTATAACTGCTATTTGAGGCATCAATGGATCGTTGTCGTGACAAGTGCAACTCATTATTTTTCACCGCCTAATTTTTTGATGACTTTTACTATATCCAAATGAACAGGACATTTGTCCACACATCTTCCGCAGCCTACACAAGAGTAGACCCCTTCATGATTTTTGGGATAATAGACAAGTTTATGCATAAACCTCTGTCTTACCCTCTGCATCTGGCTTGTTCTTGGATTTCCGTGAGCCATAAGTGTAAAATCAGAGGACATACATGAATCCCAGCAACGGAATCTTTCTCCGCTTTTTCCACCGTCATAGTCTTTTACATCATAACAATGACAGGTAGGACATACATAAGAACAAGTTCCGCAGGCGAGACATCTTTCACTGAACTCCTTCCATATCTCTTCTTTATCAAAGATTTCCTGCTGAGTTCCTTCTATCTTTGAAGGATCTATTTTTGAAAAAGGAAGTTCTTCCATCTTCTCTTTTATCTCATTTTGTATCTCTTGTACTTTCCCCTCATGCTCTTCTCCGGCATCTTCCAAAAGATCAATCACACT
>NZ_JBFHGC010000027.1:0-10527 GCF_041583315.1 Ilyobacter sp.
AAGATTCTAAAGATTTTAAAAAGCATTTAAATATTCTAATCTTTAAGTGGCATTGATAAAATCAGCGTTAAGAATGACCGCAGAGAAATCCTTAGAAAAAATCGACTGTTTGAGCGCAGCGAGTTTCGAGTTTTTCTTGGATTTTCAAGGTCATTTAGCTGATTTTTCACAGCCTTGAACTTTTGGTTACTTTTCTTTCAAGAGAAAAGTGACATCATATAAATTCAATAATTTAATTTTAGTAATTAACTCGCATCTTCAGTTAATTATACATCTATGCCATAACTATTCAACTATTAATTTAATTTATTCAAAATTTCCAACTCAAAATAATACTTATATACACACTATATGTTACTGATATAAAAAATAAACTTGCTGTATACAGTGTCCGATGTTATTATATATTATATTAATAGCAATCCATTTTAGGATTTATACAGTTTATGTAAAGGTTTTTATTCTGCTGCTTTGTATATTATAAAGTAGCCTCTGATAAAAACTTTTTTAATGCCAAAAAAACAAAAAAATAAATCTAACTGTGTTAGAAAGGAGAGATATTATGCATAAAATTACACTCATCCCAGGAGACGGAATAGGACCTGAAGTTACAGGTAGTACAGTAAAAATACTAGAGGCTGCTGGATTTCAAGCAGAGTGGGAGGTAGTAAACGCCGGTGCAGAGGTATTTGAAAAGACCGGAGTTCTTGTCCCTGATGAAGTATTTCAAAGTATAGAGAGAAATAAAGTAGCCCTCAAAGGACCTATCGCTACTCCTATCGGAAAGGGTTTTCGAAGCATAAACGTCCAGCTGAGAAAGAAATATGATCTTTATTCAAATATAAGAGAAGTCAAAAACATTCCGGGAGTTAAGTCTAAATATGATAACATCGACCTTGTTATTTTCAGGGAAAATACAGAGGGTCTCTATATCGGTATAGAGGAGATGGAAGATGAAGACACTGCTGTGGCAAAAAAAGTAGTGACAAGAAAAGGTTCCATGAGAATTGCAAAGGCTGCCTTTGAATATGCAGTACAGCACGGAAAAACAAAAGTTGCTGCTGTCCACAAGGCAAATATTCTAAAACTGGCAGACGGATTATTCCTCGACTGTGTCAGAGAAGTGGCTAAGGATTATCCGGATATAAAGCTTTCAGAAGTTATCGTAGACAATATGTGTATGCAGATGGTTATGAACCCTTCTCAGTTTGAAGTTATAGTGGCACCAAATCTTTACGGAGATCTTCTTTCTGATCTTGCTGCAGGTCTTGTAGGAGGACTCGGACTGGTTCCAGGTGCAAATATAGGTAATGATATAGCTATTTTTGAAGCAGTGCACGGGAGTGCTCCTGATATAGCCGGTAAAAACCTGGCTAACCCAATCGCTGTTCTACTTTGTGCAGTTCATATGATGAAATATCTAGAGGATTTTGACAGAGCAGAGCTTGTCTATAGAGCCATAATCGAAGTCATGGAAGAAGGAAAACACCTTACAAGAGACATGGGTGGAAAGGCTACTACTACGGAAATTACTCAGGCAATAATTGATAAAATAAATTCTATCAAATCATTCTCTTCTAGAATAACAAAATAATCAGATCTCAGACAGGAATAACGATCTGAGCGATGAATAAACACATGATTTTTAACAGTCGAAACTTTATCCAAGGAGGATTTTAATGATAAAACTTAGTGATTCAGGAGTATATCTTGTAGACGGAAATAAGATCGTACCTGTTGATTCTGGAAAAAATTTGGGAACCACTCCAGCTGAGGCGAGGAAAAATACAATGGCTTATTCCATACTGAAATCCCACAACAAATCTGATAATATGGAAAAACTTAATATAAAATTTGACTGCATGGCATCCCACGATATAACCTACGTGGGAATTATCCAGACAGCTAGGGCCAGCGGTCTAAAAAAATTCCCCATTCCCTATGTTTTGACAAACTGTCACAACAGTCTGTGTGCTGTCGGTGGTACCATAAACGAAGATGACCACATGTTCGGACTTTCTGCTGCCAAAAAATACGGAGGAATCTACGTACCTGCCCATCAGGCCGTCATTCACCAGTATATGAGGGAAAAGATGGCAGGATGCGGAAAAATGATCTTAGGATCTGACTCTCACACGAGATACGGAGCCCTGGGAACTATGGCTATAGGTGAAGGTGGAGGAGAGCTTGCAAAACAGCTTCTGAATAAAACCTATGATATCAAATGTCCAGAGGTTATAGGGGTCTACCTCACAGGAAAACCTAAAAAAGGTATCGGCCCTCAGGATATCTCCCTGGCTATAATCGGGTCTGTATTCAAAAACGGATATGTAAAAAATAAAGTTATGGAGTTTGTGGGAGATGGCATTTCCGGACTGAATGTAGAATTCAGAAACGGTATAGATGTCATGACCACAGAGACTACATGTCTCTCCTCTATATGGACTACTGACGAAAAGGTAAAAGATTATCTCGGAGCACACTCACGTATAGGGGACTACAAAGAGCTGAACCCTGGAAATATCGCTTATTATGATGGAATGATCGAAGTGGATCTGTCAAAGATTGAGTCTATGATCGCTCTTCCTTTCCATCCGAGTAATGTCTACACCATAAAAGAGCTCAATGCAAACTTAGAAGAGATTCTAACAAAGGTGGAAAAAGAAGCTGCAGAACAGGGACTCAAAATTGATCTCAAAAGTAAAATCATAGACGGAAAACTTCATGCAGAACAGGGAATTATCGCCGGGTGTGCCGGAGGTACGTATGATAACCTTGTAGATGTTGCTGACATTCTAGACAGCAAGCCGGTAAACAGTCATGATTTTTCACTTAGTGTATATCCTTCCAGCCAGCCTACAGCTCTGAGCCTTGTAAAAAATGGTTCTACTGCTAAATTTATGGCTTCCGGAGCCATTGTTCGGACTACATTCTGCGGACCTTGCTTCGGAGCAGGAGATACTCCTGCCAATAACCAGCTGAGTCTGCGTCACACTACCAGAAATTTTCCAAGCAGAGAAGGTTCTAAACCTGGAGAGGGACAGATCTCGTCTGTGGCACTAATGGATGCAAGGTCAGTAGCTGCCACAGCTATAAACGGTGGTATCCTAACTCCTGCTACAGATCTGGATATAGAATACACAAAGCCAGAATATAAATTTGATGATACAGTTTATAAAAACAGGGTTTATTATGGATATGAGCATCCTGTTGAATCAGAGCTGACATTCGGTCCGAATATTGTGGACTGGCCTGCAATGCCAAAGCTCACAGATAATCTTTTACTCAAGGTCACTGCCTTTATAGAAGATCCTGTGACCACCACTGATGAGCTTATTCCTTCTGGAGAAGCATCATCTTTCCGTTCAAACCCATTAAAACTGGCTGAGTTTACTCTGTCTCGTAGGGTTCCTGAATATGTGGAAAATTCAAAGGCAGTTCAGATATTTGAAAAAGAAAGGGAAAATGGAAATGATCCCACTTCTTCAGATACAAACCTTAAAAAAGTTTTCGATAAGATAAAAACCATTCCGGGACTGGAAAACATCGATCCCAAGGCTACAGGAATCGGTAGTACTATTTATGCCAATAAACCCGGGGACGGTTCTGCCCGTGAACAGGCGGCTTCATGTCAGAAAGTTTTGGGAGGATGGGCCAATATTTCCAAGGAGTATGCTACCAAGCGTTATCGTTCAAATCTTATTAACTGGGGTATGATTCCTTTTACTATAGAGGGAGAGGTTCCCTTTGCAGATGATGACTTTATCTTGATTAGAGATGTAAAAAACTCTATACATAATAAGGTGGATACTATAAAAGCCTATGTTATAGGGGATGATATTAAAGAATTTGACCTGACTCTCACAGACCTTACAGATGAAGAGAGAGAAACTATAATCGAAGGATGTCTTATTAATTATTATAAAAAATCATAAGTAAAATGATCCAGAATAATATTCTGGATCATTTTTTTTAAAAAATTATTTTCCCTCCACCTATCACCAGATCGTTATAGTAAATTACCATATGCTGTCCCGGGGAATTTCTTGCATTTTCTTCATCATATATAAAAAATACACTATCTCCTATTTTTTTCAATCTTCCAGAGAGTCCTGTACTTGAAAATCTTGGTCTTCCCAAAAGCTTTATTTTTTCAAGTTTTTCTATGTCTGCCAAAAAAACAGAGTCAGTTAACTCTACCTCTTTTTTCATAAGGTCTTCAAAATCACCTAAAATAATTTCATTTTTATCAGGGTCTATCTCTATTATAAAATAAACTTTTGGAAAATTTATTCCAAGTCCTCTTCTTTGGCCTATGGTGTATAATTGATATCCTTCGTGTTTCCCCAAAACAGTCCCGTCTTTTGTGACAAAATTTCCAGGTTTTATTTTTTCTCCAAGATGCCTTTTCAAAAGTTCCTTGTATCCTTCAGGTGCAAAGCATATTCCCTGGCTATCTTTTTTATTATGAATCGATATCCCGGCCTCTTTGGCTATCTCTCTAACCCTGTTTTTTTCCAGATTTTTCAGAGGGAACAGCATTCTTTTTAGCACCTCTTCTCCGATTCTGTAGAGCATATAAGTCTGATCTTTTGCAGCACTTTTAGAAAGTTTTAAAAGATGTGATCCTAGCTCCTCGCTGTAAGCTACGTCACAGTAGTGCCCTGTTGATATATAATCTGCTCCCAGTCTGTCAGCAGCTTCTGCAAGTTTTTTTATCTTTATCTTCTCGTCACAGATCACACATGGAGAAGGTGTAACTCCATTAGAATATTCCCCTATAAAATAATTGATTACCTCCTTTTCAAAAGGATCAACTGTATTTATAACATAATGTGGTATCCCCAATTTAAAACAGGTCATTTTTGCGTCATGTATATCATCTAGAGAGCAGCAGGTTTTAGTATTTGTATTTTCAGAGTCTTCATCACCCAGGTGTTTGAGTGTGACCCCTATAACCTCATAGCCTTCTTCCTTTAGAAGGTACGCCGCTACAGATGAATCTACCCCTCCGCTCATTCCCACCACTACCTTGCCTTTCACTTTTACCTCCCTTTTTGTCATCTGATTTTTATTGATTATCCTTAAAGGAGATATGTACCTCCCCTATATCAAAGCTTTTCTTGATCCCGTCTACTGCTACCTCCAGGGTTCCGTCCTCTAGAACTACTCCCCCTATACCCCGTATTATCTTATCTATTATCTTTACCGTTACAGGTTTATCCAGGAGGTAATTCGCCTTATTTATCTCATTCAACATGAGCTTCCATTCTCCATCAACAAATTCTTTGAAGCAGTTTTTAAACTCCTCAACAACTGCAAATACCACTTCTTCAATATGAAATTCTCTCCCGCTTTCTATTCTCATAGAACTAGCCGGGCTGCTAAGGTCTCCAAAATCTTCATTATTCACATTGATCCCTATTCCGATTATAAAGTTTTCATTTATTTTTTCCACCAGAATTCCCGATATTTTCTTGTCATTTACATATATATCATTTGTCCATTTAAACTTATAATCTAAATTTTCAAATTTTTTAAGTGCCCTCAGAACAGCTACTCCTACCACTAAGGGAAGTTTTCTGTATTCCTCCATAATAAGGTTGGAATCCTCTTTCAGCACAAAGCTGAAAAGGGCCGCGCCTTCCTTGGAGACCCAGGTATTTCCTCTTCTTCCTCTTCCTTCACTTTGATTTTTGGCAATTGCCAGATCATAATTTTCAAGTTTATTCTCTCTTTTCAAAAAACTGTTGGTCGAATCTATCTCGTCAAACCTAAAAACCCTCATCAAAATCCCTCCTGTTCTTTGGTAAAATTATATCATAAAGAGCTGTTTTTATCTATTCCAGGGGGTTCATGACTCGATTAATAAACAATACATTATTTTGTCACTCAGTGATAAAAAAAACAGGGCTCTTAAAAAGCCCTGTTTTTTTCTACAAATATCTGAACCACAGATAAGCACTGGCAATAATTAGTGTCTGTATTGAGATTATAGCTCCAAACTTTATAAATTCTACAAAAGATATTTTACACCCGGCTTTTGCAGCTGCAGCCACAGCCACGACATTGGTTGCCGAAGCCAGTATGGTAGCATTCCCTCCCAGGCATGATCCCAGTGAAAGAGCCCACCAAAAGACTTTTACATCTCCTAGCTGTTGGAAAGATGGACTCATTACATGAATTATCTTAGACACAGTAGCTGCATTGGCTACATTTCCAATAATAGATGTAAATAGTGCTGAGACCCAGGTAATAAGCATTACCGCAAAATTAAAGTTTCCAGCTGTCAGATGTACTATCTTTTCCCCTAGCATATCTATGAGATGTGTTTCTTCGATACCTTTTATCATAATAAATAAGCCTATAAAGAAAAAGAGAGTGTCCCATTCTACATGTTTAAATATATCTTCAGGTTTCTTCTTCGCCAGAATAATAAGTGCTACTGCACCACTTAAGGCAATGATGGCAAGCCCTTTATCAATGAAATTATTCATTATAAATCCAGTAATTATAAGTACAAATATTGTTCCTGACTGTTTCAGAAGACTCATATTTCTCAAAGATCTGCTGGCGTCTAGTTCCATTATTCTAGCCTTTAGATCTCTAGATACTACCATCTTCCTACCATATAGAATATACACTGTCACCAGAAGCGACACAAAAGCTATTATGGCAACCGGAGCCGTATTGAATATAAACTCATTAAATCCCAGCTTCCCTTCATTTCCTATGATAAGTTGAGTAGGATCTCCTATCAGAGTAGCAGCTCCACCTATATTAGCAGCCATTATCTCTGTCATGATAAATGGAAAAGGCTTCTGTTTAAGCTGCTCTGCCAGTAGTATAGATACCGGAGCCATTAGAAGTATTGTCGTCACATTGTCTAGAAATGCAGAACATACTGCTGTGACTACAGAGAGCAGTACTATCAGGGCAAAAGGTTCTCCCCTTACAAGCTGAGCGACCTTGATTGCAAACCACTGAAATACTCCTGTTTCAGATACGAGATGTACAACTATCATCATACCTATCAATAAAAATATTATCTCAAGCCTCGAAGCCACAGCCTCTAGAGCTTCTTCCTCATTTAGTAGACCCACAAGAGCCATTGCAAGCCCACCACCCATGGTAGCTAAAACACTGGGAACCTTTTCTGTTATTATCAAAAAAAATACAAATACAAAAATCAGTAACCCGACAATCAATTGTAACATTAAATAACCTCCATTAAATGTGAAGAACTTTCTTAATTATGTCTGATCTCTGGATCATTCCATAATATTTACCATTTTCCACAACATAAATTCTCGTTTTTCCCTTATTTACCATTAAAAAGCAGATTTCCATGATCGGAGTTTTTCTATCCACCGTGATAACATCCATTTTTCTGTACAAATCCTCTATGGTAGCTGTTTTTTCATTTACCAAATACTCCTCAAAAGGTTCTCCCACAGTGAGGAAATTCAAGTCCTGCATAACAGATATATATTTTGGCATACCAAATTCTATAAGTTCTCTTTCTGTTATTTCTCCCAGAAACCGTCCCTCTTCTACTACTGGCAGTCCGGTTCTGTCTTCCATTATAAGCCTTTTAGCAACCTCTTCCAGAGTATCCTTTGGGTGTACAGGCATAAGATCCGGACTCTGTACATCTTCTGCTACTATCTTTCCGTCAATTTCTACCTCGGCATTTTTTATAAAATCAAATAAAACATTAGCATTGGAACTATTTTTTATCTCTTCCAAAACTTTAGGATTCTTTAAAGCTATTTTCATGATTCCGGACATTACCTTCAGCATTCTTTTATTCCTCAGAACTTCAGAAACTAGAAGGATTACCATTTTTACGTCATCTTCTTTGTGAAGTGCAGCAACCTGACATCTGACAGGATTTTTTAGCAAGCCTATTATAATTATGAAATCATCCAATCCTTCAATTCTTGCATGGGGGATAGCAATTCCCTGACCCATGGCAGTTGAAATCTCGTTTTCTCTTTCTAGCACACTCTTTAATATTTCCTTTTTCATTGAGGCTATTTTTTTATCCTCTTGTGCCGATTTTTCTATCAATAACTTTATTGCCTCTTCTTTTGTTTCTACCTCCAGGTTTGTAAAAATAAGTTTTGGATCCAAATAACTGGAAAGCTTCATAAATTTCCCTCCTATAATATTAATTCCTCGCAAGAGTTTATAATCTTCTATCTAAGTATACTCTTTATTTGATATTTTCCTAGCCTTAGCCTGATTTATGTAAAAATCAAAATATCAAACTTTTGTTAAATGGTAATTAACGATATTTTCAAAATTATTATTTGGTTTTTTTTACCACAAACTTATTTATACTACTAATTATATACCATTGTCAAGAAATATACATCTTAAAAAATAGAGCTTCTTTGTGTTAATGTTTGACCAAATTTATCATTTTATATAATTTTTAAAAAAAAGCCGGAAAAATATCCGGCTTTAATCTTATCTAATTTTAGGAAAAATAACCATTCCATAAACTGGCCCACTATGTGAACCTATGGCAGCTCCTATTTCAAATCTTCCCCTATACTCTGATTTTTTCTGTTTATCTCCGATGGTTCTCAGCTGATCCGCACTATCTAGCTCATCCTGAGTCCCGCCCCATCCTGTATAAAGAATTATTGATCCGTTTTTCGACTCATTCTTTATTAATTTTTCCATGTACCTCATAGCACCCATGTCTCCGATAGGCTTTTTCTCGGTACATACCTCTCCGTTTTCAATTGTCAAAACAGGTTTTATTTGGAAAACATCCCCTAACATTGAGGAAGCCTTTCCTATTCTGCCACCCTTCTCTAGGAAGGAGAGCTCTCTTACTACAAAATATACTTTTACCTTATTCTGAGCTTCATCTATCCATTCCAGTATATCCTCAAAACTATGACCCTCTTTCACCAGTCTCGCTGATTCTAGTGCCAGATGACCTAGTCCTAGAGTGACACATTTAGAATCTACAATGGCTACATCCTTTTCTCTTCCTAGCATTCCCCTGGCTACTTTGGCGGCCTGCTGGGTCCCGCTCAGCTTACTTGAAATATGTATAGAAATTATTTTTTTATAACCCTTATTAAAAAGTCTCTCATAAAGATCTTTAAACTCTCCGGGAGACGGCTGTGAGGTTTTTGGAATTACGTCTCCGCTCAGCACTTTTTTCCAGAATTCCCCTTTGGAAATATCTACACCGTCTTTATAATATTTATCCCCTTCTAATTTTAGTTTCAGCGGGATTATGTCGATATGCCTATCACCTATAAACTCTTCATTCAGATCTGATGTGGAGTCAGTTACCACAGCTATCTCCGGAAGTTCCGGATCTCTGTTTTCTATATAAATGTAATAGGAATAATTGTCCTGCATTCCAGGATAGTCTGAATACCTCACATCTGATTCTGGTTTCAGTACTTTATTCCCGTGCTCTGTTGAATCTTTTCCCATCATTGCAAAAACACTCAAGGTATCTCCCGTTATATAGGTTCTGTATATATCCTCTATAAGTTTTTCTACACTGTCTGATTTTTTTCTGATTTTTCCGTTTACAAGGGCTATGTGGTCCCCTTTTTTTATTATCATCTCTTCAGACTTTGTATCTCTCACAGCTTTTGTTATTTCTACTGAGATGTTCCTCTTTACACCTTTCACAAGTTCGTTCAGAGTCTCTACCTTGTTTTTCAGGATATAGTGGCCCTCTAACATAGAGTTTGTTTCTATTACAGTTATGTCTTTAGAGGATCTTTCTGCCGCTATTTTAGAGGATGAAATTATGTTTTTGTTGTTTGGAAGTATTACTATTTTTTCAGCTTTTATCTGTTCTAGTGTTTTCTCTATATCAGAGACACTGGGATTTTGAGTCTGACCTCCTATCAAAACAGCAGAAGCCCCGCTGTTTATAAAAAGTTCTCCTACCTGTAGATTGTCGGCCACTGCAAAATAAGCCACTGGTCGGCTGTTTTCATTCTTCAGTATAGTCTTGGCTTTTGTTGACTTTTCTGATTTATATCTTACATCCTTTGCCAGAACATTTCTATGCTGGATCTTCATATTTTCTATTTTTATATGATTGAGATCTCCTAGTTTCCCTGCTATCTCTATTACTTTTCCTGGATTGTTGGTATGTATGTGAGTCTTGGTCTTTTTAGAGGTCTGAGCACACACCATAGAATCACCCATGGTCAAAATATCTGCCTTATATTTATCCAGATCAAAATCTCCAGATTCTATTATAAATTCTGTACAGTATTTAAAATTTATTTTTTCATTTGAAGTTATACTGTGTTCTAGCTTTTCACGTCTGTGTGACTGAGACTGAACTATCCTCTCTAGGTCTTTCAGCATCTCTGGGTCTGTTACAGATTTTTCAAAACCTTCCAGGATATAAAACATCCCTTTTCCGCCAGCATCTACAACCCCGGCTTCTTTCAGCTTAGGAAGCAGATTTGGGGTCTCCTCCACAGACTGAGCAGCTACATTTTTAAGGTGAGCCAGGAAAAGTATAAA
>NZ_JBFHGC010000028.1:0-10520 GCF_041583315.1 Ilyobacter sp.
ATCGGTGGTGGAATGGGTACTGCCGGACTTGTAGGTCAGATTTCTACCTTAGAAACCATGGGAAGCAGTGCTCTTGTAAAGATAGCCATCCTTCACTTTATACTCCCTGCCATTCTCTCCTTTACCATAAGTGAGACAATGAGAAAAAAAGGAAGAATAAAATTTGGGGATATGAAAATATAAATAAAATTCCGGCTGAACTCAGCCGGAATTTTATTTATAAAGTTTTAACTTAGTATTTTTCTTTTAAATCTCTGTCCATTTGTCTCTGCTGATCCCGCTTTGCCAAACTTTCTCTTTTATCGTAGTTTTTCTTACCTCTGGCCAGGGCAATCTCTACCTTCACAAATCCTTTTTTTGTATATACAGATATAGGTACAATGGTACAACCCTTCTGGGTTACCTTTTCATGAAGCTTTTTTATCTCTTTCTTATGGAGAAGGAGTTTCCTCACTCTTTTTTCATCTGGGTTATATGTACTCCCGTAGGCCCAAGGTGTTACAGACATCCCCATTATGAAAATCTCATCGTTTATGATTCTCACAAAAGCCTCTTTTATGCTCACCTTTCCGGCCTTGATGGATTTTACCTCACTCCCCACCAGCTCTATACCTGCCTCATATCTATCATCTATAAAAAATTCATGAAATGCTTTTTTATTTTTAGCTAAAATCATCTCAGTAACTCCCTTTTATCAGTCTAGTATTTTTATCTGTATCTCTTAAAATTATCATCCATGTCCTTTGTATAAGGGACAACTTCTACTTCTAACTCATTTAGGTCTGCCCTTGCTATTAGGACTTTCATCCTGTCTCCCAGGTTCATTATATCTCCTTTATCACGATTCTTCATGACATATTCCACTTCATCAAATTCGTAATAGTCGTCAGAAGATACTACATCCCAGAAACATTCTACATACTCCTCAGTTTCAAAGAACACCTTTTTATTGCTGAATCCCACTATTCTGGCATCGTATACTTCTCCCACTCTGTCCATCATATATTCCACTACTTTAATTTTTACACTTTCATCCTCTATTTTCATGGCATCTCTCTCTGTTTTTGAGATATGCTGGCATACCCCGTCTAGAGTCTTAGACCACTTGGCAATCTGCTTTTTAGAAGGATAACCGTTCAATGTCGTCCCGAGTATTCTGTGCACAAGCAGGTCAGAGTATCTACGTATAGGGGAAGTGAAGTGAGTATAGTAGTTTGATGCCAGTCCAAAGTGGCCGGTATTGTCCACAGTGTACCTTGCCTGTTTCAAGGACATTAAAATAAACTTATGAACTATCATGCTTATATCCTTATCCTTAGAGTCCTCTATTATAGACTGAAATCTTTTTGGATGAAGGTCTTCAAAAGAGTGTATTCTGTAGTTGAACTTTGCCAGAGTATCATTCAGAGTTTTTATTCTCTCTGGATCAGGCTTGTCATGTGTTCTGTAGACCGATGGTATCTCCAGCCAGAACAGTTTTTCCGCTACAGCCTCATTGGCAGATATCATAAAGTCTTCTATTATTTTTTCTGCCTCTCCTCTTTCACGCTTTTTAAGGCTTTCCACCTTACCGTCTTTATCTAGAACCACTTTTATTTCAGGGAGGTCAAAATCTATGCTTCCTCTTTGATACTTTACATCTCTTAATATTTTTGAGAGCTCAAACATTGTAGAGATCATCTCTCTTATATCCTCATATTTTTTTGTAAGTTCTTCGTCACCATCTAATATTTTATTTACATCGGTATAGGTCATTCTGTGGGCTGTCTTTATGACAGACTTATAAGTATCGCTGTCCACCACTTTTCCAGAAGGATCTATCTCCATCTCACATGTAAAAGTCAGTTTGTTTTCTCTGGGATTCAGTGAACACACACCGTTGGATATCTCCTTGGGAAACATTGGCAGCACCCTGTCTACAAGGTATACTGAATTTCCTCTCTTTTGCGCTTCTTTGTCCAAGAGAATTCCATCTTGAATGTAATGGGACACATCTGCTATACTTACTATCAGCTTATAGTTTCCGTTTTTTAATTTTTCCACATAGACTGCATCATCCAAATCTTTGGCATCTTCTCCGTCTATTGTTATTATTGGTAAGTTTCTGAGATCCTTTCTTTTTTTGATCTCATCTTCTGTTATCTTGTCTTCTACATTGACAACTTCTCTTATTACCTCTGGAGGAAACTCTCCGGACATTCCTTCTCTCTTTATAAGTGCTTCTATCATTGTGTTAGTATTATACGGATCTCCCAATACCTCTTCTATCTCTCCCTCTGGTTTTTTCCCTTCTCCGCCCCAGAAAGTTACCTTTACAAGTACCAATTCTCCGTTTTTAGCATTTTTCATTCCTCTTTTAGGTATGAAAATATCCCTTCCAAATGAATGGGTCGGCTTCACAAATCCAAAGCTTTCACTTTTTTCAAATATCCCGATTATTTTATCCTTTGATCTTTTCAGTACCTTCTCTACTTCTCCCTCTTTTTTCTTTCCGCCGTCTGTTTCCCTTGTTACACGGATAAGTACAGTATCTCCGTCAAGGGCTGAATTAAATTTTGACCTTGGTATGAATATTCCCTCTGTTTCAGTATCTACAAAGGCAAACTTGTCCTTTATAACTGTAAAACTACCTCTTATAAATCCCAGGTTTTCAGGAACATTATATTTACCTCTCTTATTTCTCAGAAGTTCCCCACTGTCGATCCATTCTTCCAGGATTTCCCTGTTCTGTTTTTTATATTTTGTAGACCAACCTAAAAATCCTGATATCTCATTGAGAGTCAGTGCTTTTTTACCCTTTATATGTTCTTTTAATTTTTCTAAATCCTTCTCTTTATCCATATGTTATACCTCTCCTCTTTTTACTTTTGCAAGTAACCAGTTTCTCATATCCACTGTGTTCGGATGAATTACTGCTTCTCTTTTTATAAGATATTCTATTTTTCTGTCCGCCTCATGGAGTATTGCCATATCTATATTTTGAAAAGCCAGGTGTCTTATATGCTCTACATCGGCATAGTCTCTGTTAGGCTCTATGGCATCAGCAAGATACGTTATCTTTTCCACCAGCGACATATCCCGTCTGCCTATTGTATGATATCTTATTGCATCGAGTATCTCTTGGTCTTTTATTCCGAATTTCATTTTTGCATATACACTTCCTGCAAAGCCGTGGATAAGCTCCCCCAAATGTCCGTAATTTTTCAAAGTTTCATCGCAGTCACAGAGCTCCCTCATCTTCGTTATGGTAAACTGCTTAGAACAATCGTGGAGCAAAGCAGCCTTCCTCACTTTTTCTACATTTGCACCGTACCGGTAGGCCAGCTCTATGGCCATTTCCTCCACTCCCAATATGTGTTTATATCTTTTTGGGGTGAGCATAGACTTTATACTTAACTTTATTTTGTCCATTTTTATTCCTCCAGTCTGTTGAAAATGCCTTCACTTCAACCTCAACCTTATCTCAAAAGAATTATACTTGAAAATTAAAGGGTGACCTTTTTTAGGCCACCCTATATTTCAAGGTTTTTTTCATAAAACTTAGACAGCCTATAAAAATTAAGCTTATCTACCTCTTTGTTGTTAACAAGGATTTTTACTCTTTTGTATCCTGAAGACTGAGTAATACTATTTACTATGGAGTACACTATCAAAAGTTCCTGTTCCGGAATTTTCATATTTTCTTTAAATTTATAATTAAAGTTAAGATAAATATCTTCTCCGTCTCTGTAAATATTTAGGAGTTTTACACCTTCATCCAAAAAAGGTGCTTCTACTTTATCTCCTGATTCACCCCTATACCGGAATTCATAATTCATCTCCGATTTAAGAAGCTCAAAAACCATGCTTATTTCATTTCCCGAACCGCTGTCTACCTCGACCTCCTTGACTTTGAGTTTTGCGAGGTTTTCATCGGGAATATAGAGAGTAATTTTTTCCTTACTCATCTTTTTTTCAGAATCAGTTTTTTCAAATATTATTTTAGGTGGGATTTTATCATATCTTCCCACAAGTAGATAATATGCTGTCCCTGTAGTCAGAAGTACCACTCCCAAGAATATGAGAGCTATATTTTTCTTATTCAAACCTTCCACCTTTCATTAATAAAAGTATTTTCTGATATTATCTGCTATCTCCTCAGCCATCAATTGTTGATATTTTGATTGTTTCAGTTTCCATACATCATTTTCATTGCTTATGAATCCTAGCTCTAAAAGTACTCCAGGTCCGTCAAATCCCCTCAGTACTGCAAAATTTGCTCCGTGGACTCCTCGATTTTTCATGTCCAATTTTCTGGCATATGTACTCGACAGGTTCTCTCCCAGTTTTATGGATTCTTCCTGATTCTTTTTATATGCCAGTTCTCCCATTATCTGGGCTATATCACTAGAATCTTCTCCGTATTTTGCTCCGAAACTATTCTCAAAGGACGCCACTCTCTCTGCATAGGGAGAGGATTTCTTAGAGAAATAAAAAGCCTCAAACCCAGTCCCGTTTCCGCTTTGGTCTGCGTTGGCATGGATACTTATAAACATATCCCCCTTACTTTTATTTCCAGTTCTAGGTCTCTGAGCAAGGCTCACAAAATCGTCAGTTGATCTGGTCATCACCACATTAAAGTCTCTTACAAGTTCATTTCTAAGGTAATTAGCTACTGAAAAAACAATGTCTTTTTCCAGATATTTATTAAATCCTACCGCCCCGGGATCTTTTCCTCCGTGACCTGCATCGATTACTACTGTATACTCTTTCTCGTCACCTTTTCCAGAAAAATCCATTACAAGTCTCACAGGATCTGTTCTGTAGGAAGTCTGAAAATTTACGTTCTTATTTAAAAATGTAAAAATTCCCGTGGAGTTAGCGTATTTTACCACATCCACTTTCTCTATATAATTTCCGTTTAATACCTGACTTTTAAAATTTGATCCCGCTTCTGTTCCTGGTAGTTCTATAAACAAAAGCCGACTGGCTTCATCATAATCTATGTTGAATCTCGGTTTTATTACCCCCTCTACGTCTATAACCATCTGAGGCGGATTACCGTTAAATCTTATCCCTTTTAGATTGATGAGTTGGGAAAAGGATAATGTATATACCAATATTGTCAATAAAAAAACTAGGTGTCGTTTCATAATCCACTCCTTAATAGAGAAAAAACGACAATTATAAATTGTCGTTTTATTTGCTGTAAACATTTGCTATTGAACTCTTTTTCATAGTAAGGTTTACACCTTTATCCACTCTGATAACTACAAACTCATCATTTACAGATACTACTTCACCTTTGATTCCCCCGGCTGTGATAACCTGAGTCCCTGCTTGAAGTGATGTCATCATCTCTTGATGCTGTTTCTGTTTTTTCTTGTTTGGTCTTATGAGTAAAAAGTAAAATACAGCTGCCCATACAGCTACAGTAACTATCATCCCTGTATAATTTGCAGGTTTAGCTCCCTCTGCAGCATAAGTTATAAAGTTATTTAACATTTTTGTCCTCCTTGGTTATCTAAAAACTACTCTATAATTTGAGTATATCACAGATAAACTGCTTTTTCAACTTAGCGATTTTTACGCAAATAAGTTTTTTATTTTATCAAAAAATGTTTTTTTCATATTGTAGTTTTTATCTTTTAGACTCTTGTCAAAGGATTTCAGTAATTCCTTCTGGCTTTCGTTTAGATTTGTAGGTATCTCTATTACTATTTTTACCAGTTGATCCCCTCTGCCGTATCCTCTTGTATTTGGCATACCTTTTTCTTTCAGTCTGAATACCTTTCCGTTTTGTGTTCCTGCAGGTATTTTCATTTTGATTTTACCCTCGATTGTAGGTATCTCCAGGTCTCCCCCAAGAGTTGCGTGAGCATATGAGATAGGAATTTCACATACCAGATCGTCGTCTATTCTCTCAAAAATACTGTGCTGTTTTACTTTTATATAGATATACAGGTCTCCGTTTGGTCCGCCAGAAGGGCTGGCCTCTCCCAATCCAGAAAGTCTCAGTCTCTGTCCGTCATCTATACCCGCTGGTATTTTTACAGTTTTTTCTACGACCTCTTTTTCTATACCTGTTCCGCCGCAGCTGCTGCATTTCTTTTTAGGAGTTTCTCCTTTACCGTGGCACTGGTCACATTCTACTACTGTTTCAAAGTTTCCAAGCATTGTTCTCTGAGTCTGCTTGACTCTTCCCTGGCCATTACACTTACTACAAGTCTGCATCCCTGCTCCAGGTTCTGCTCCTGTTCCACCACATGTATGACACTTACCGTTTTTCTCATATTTTATATGCTTTTCCACACCTTTAGATGCTTCTTCGAGAGTTATCTCTACACTATATCTTAAATCAGCTCCAGGCTGTACAGTTCTTCCTCTGCTTCTTTGTCCACCAAATCCAGAACTACCGCCAAAAAATGATCCGAATATATCTCCTAAATCCTCAAAATCTCCAAATCCACCGAATCCACCAAAGCCTCCGGCTCCGCCAGCTCCGCCCTGTTCAAAAGCTGCATGTCCGAATCTGTCATACTGAGCTTTCTTTTGGGAATCTGAAAGTACCTGATAAGCATCATTCAACTCTTTAAATTTTGCTTCAGCATTTTTCTTTTCATCTTCACTGGCATTGGTAAATTTATCTGGATGGTATTTCATGGCGGCCTTTCTATAGGCCTTCTTGATTTCAGCCTCTGATGCATCTTTTGAAATACCCAGTATTTCGTAATAATCTTTTTTAGCCATAAAACGCTCCCTCCGTAATTCATTACAAAATATTATAACACAAATTCAAGTTTTTTTACAGGCTTACTTCCCCTCTATACACCCTTTAAATAAGGGCCGGTTATTTAGCTCTGCTCTTTTCATCATGAGCTCTTTTTATCTCATTCTCCCTTCGGAGCAGATACTCTTTTCGCCACAAGCCTCCTGCATAACCTGTCATTTTACCGTCTTTTCCTATAACTCTGTGGCACGGTACTATTATCCCTATGGGATTTTTCCCGTTGGCTCCCCCTACAGCTCTCACAGCCTTTGGGTTACCTATATTTTCAGCTTGTTCTCCGTAGGATATGGATTCACCGTAAGGTATTTTATACAGTTCTTTCCAGCATCTCTTCTGAAAATCCGTACCCTGCATGTCCAGCTTGACTGAAAATTTCATTCTTTCTCCATAGAGATACTCTTCTAGCTCCTTCCTGCACTTTAGCACGAGGTGGCTTTCTATCTCATCTTTTTTCTTCTCTACAAACTCCACCGAGCTTATACCGTCTGTCTCTTCACAGATCTCTATGATTCCCAAAACCGGGTGTTCCAAATAGACTCTTCCCTTCATAAGAAGCCCTATATCTTTTTGTTCATGTACACGTCTGTTATCTCATACCCCATTTTTCTGTATGCTGCTATAGCTCCTTCATTATATCCGAAAGAGTGCAGGTTTATTTTTTTAGCTGCGTAGTCATATGATTTTTCTTCCAGAGCTTCTACTATTTTTATCTCATAGTCCTTGCCCTTGAATTCATCATATATGCAGAGAGCATTTACAAATACCGACTTATTAAAAATATTAAACCATATGAACCCCACTTTTTTCTCTTCGTCTTCATATGCATTCATTATGTGGTGGTTACTTGTATCTACACCATCTTTCAATATCTTTTCCAGAGTTTCCTTAGACAGTTCTATAGCCTCATCTTCCTGCCAGTGTCCCACTCTCACTTTTTCTTTGGCATAGTCAGATATCAACTTTCCCTTTATGACATCATATTCCTCATTTTTCATTTTCACCAATTTAAGCATAGTATCGAAGCCTCCCTTTTAAAACTTTTTTATTAAATATTTTACCATAAATCAGACTTTTATTTAACTTAAGTTGCTGTTTGAATTTTAATTAAATTACTTACCCTGGATTATATTACTTTTCCTTGATGAAAAACACCACAATGGAATTTCATCCTTTTAGTCAGGTCACTACCAAAAGATCAAGACTTTGAAAAAGGGAATAGAGCCTAAAACTCTATTCCCTGTATTCTAAGCTTTTGCTTAAATATTTAATTAGTCTATGATTTCAGCTTCTTCTACGTCATCATCAGATTTTTTAGATTCTCCGCCTTCAGCACCGTCTTCTGGTGTTGCATTTGCCTGAGCATCTTTGTAGATCTCTTCAGCTAATTTATGAGCTGCTTTAGAAAGGTCTTCCATGGCTTTGTCGATAACTTCCTTGTCTTCGCTGTCTTTTACTTTTTTAAGCTCTTCAAGGGCAGCTTCGATATTTTTCTTATCTTCCTCTGTTACCTTCTCTGCATAGTCAACCAGAGTTTTCTCAGTAGAAGAGATAAGCATATCAGCCTTGTTTCTAGTCTCTACAAGCTCTTTAAATTTCTTATCTTCTGCTTCGTTTGCCTCTGCATCTCTTTTCATTCTTTCGATCTCTTCTTCGCTAAGTTTAGTAGATCCTGTAATAGTTACCTTATTTTCCTTACCTGTTCCTAGATCTTTAGCTCCTACATGTACGATTCCGTTTGCATCGATATCAAATGTAACTTCGATCTGAGGCACTCCTCTTGGAGCCGAAGGAATTCCTTCCAGATTAAATTCTCCAAGTTTGTGGTTGTCTGAAGATTTAGCTCTTTCTCCCTGAAGTACGTTGATTGTTACTGCAGGCTGGTTGTCCACTGCTGTTGAGAATATTTGTGATTTCTTTACAGGAATAGTTGTATTTCTTTCGATGATTTTAGTGAATACTCCACCAAGAGTCTCTATTCCTAGTGAAAGAGGAGTTACATCTAGTAACAGTATGTCTTTTACGTCACCCATTAGTACTCCACCTTGGATAGCAGCTCCTGCAGCTACTACTTCGTCAGGGTTTATACCTTTGTTAGGTTTTTTACCAAAGAATTTCTCTACCCATTCTTGTACTGCCGGAGTTCTTGTAGAACCTCCCACAAGAAGGATCTCATCGATGTCAGAAGGATTAAGTCCTGCATCTTTCATAGCTGTTTTAGTAGGCCCTTGAGTTGCTTCTACAAGATCAAGAGTAAGCTCATTGAATTTAGCTCTTGTAAGTTTCATTTCTAAATGTTTAGGTCCAGTTGCATCCATTGTGATAAACGGAAGAGATATAGGAGTTTCCATAGTTGTAGAAAGCTCTTTTTTAGCTTTTTCCGCTGCATCCTTTAGTCTTTGATATGCCATTTTATCATTAGAAAGATCCAGTCCAGTCTCTTTCTTAAACTCTGTTACAAGCCAGTCGATTACTTTCTTGTCAAAGTTGTCCCCTCCAAGATGGTTGTTTCCTGAAGTAGCAAGTACTTCGATTACACCGTCTCCTATCTCAAGGATAGATACGTCAAATGTTCCTCCACCAAGGTCAAAAACAAGTACTTTTTCTTCACCTTTTTTATCTAGACCATAAGCTAGTGCAGCTGCAGTAGGCTCGTTTATGATTCTCTTTACGTCAAATCCTGCGATCATACCCGCATCTTTTGTTGCCTGTCTCTGAGCATCAGTAAAGTAAGCCGGTACTGTTATTACCGCTTCTTTTACTGTTTCACCAAGGTATGCTTCTGCATCATTCTTAAGTTTTTTAAGGATCATTGCAGAGATCTCCTGAGGAGTATAATCCTTACCATGCATTTTTACTTTATGATCCTCACCCATGTGAGTTTTTATAGATTGTACAGTAGAGTCAGTATTTGTGATTGCCTGTCTCTTTGCGATCTCTCCTACTATGATCTCTCCGTTATCTTTTACGTTTACTACTGAAGGAGTAGTTCTTGCTCCCTCTGAGTTACTTATAATAGTAAAGCTTCCACCTTCCATTACAGCTACACATGAGTTTGTTGTTCCCAAATCAATTCCGATTATTTTACCCATTCTTATTTCCTCCTAAAAATTAATTTTTAATGTTTATCTGAAATATACTATTTTTTGCACACTTTGACCATAGAAGGTCTGATTACTTTACCTTTTAGCTTATATCCTTTTTGAAGCTCCAGTATTATATCATCATTCTCGTGTTCAGGACTGTCCTCGGCGATTACCGCCATATGCAGGTGGGGATCAAATTTCTGACCCTCTGTTTCTATAGCCTCTACACCCTCTGTATTCATAATCCCGTGCATCTGACTCAGGGTCATTTCCACTCCCTTTACGAGAGATTCAAAATCCTTTGTTTCAGATGAAGCAGCCACACCTCTTTCAAGGTTGTCTACAGCCTCTATTACTTTTGACATTACCTTTTCAGAAGCATACTTTCTCAGTTCTTCAGCTTCTTTCTCTTTTCTTTTTGTAAAGTTTTGAAAATCCGCCTGTTTTCTAAGATAAGCCTGTTTCCACTCCTCCACCTCTGCTTCTATTTTATCTATTTTATCAGCCAGAGTCTCACCTGTTACCTCTTCTGCATCAATTATTGTATCTTCAATGGAATCTTTCTCGTTTTTTCCTTCTTTTTCAATCTCATCCAAAATTTCATCAGATTTTTTCTTCATTTTTTCAGCCATCTACCTCTCCTTTTTATGCTCAATTTCTTCTATTAC
>NZ_JBFHGC010000029.1:0-10215 GCF_041583315.1 Ilyobacter sp.
GACACATCCTGATTTTTTATATTAAAATTTTTTAGCTATAGTTCACTTCCTCTTGTCATGCTTGTTACTCCTGTCCTTGCAACTTCCAGAATTCCAAAAGTTTCTACATAATTAAGAAAACCTGCGATTTTTTCTTTACCACCTGTAAGCTCTATTATAAGACTCTCTCTTCCCACGTCTACAATATTTCCCCTATAAATTGTAGTTATCTGCATTATCTCAGCCCTTCTGGAATCATCAGCCTTTAGTTTGATAAGTGCCAGCTCTCTGTCTACGCTGTTTTTGTCGTCAAACTCTTTTACAAACCTTACATCAAAAAGTTTTTCTGCCTGGGCCATTATCTGATGAACCGTATATTCATCCCAGTTTCCGCAAACAGTCATCCTCACCAAGTCTGCAGGATAGCTCTCCCCTGCAGTGATTGTTTCTATATTGATTCCCCTCTTTTGAAACAATCCTGATATTTTACTCAAAACCCCCGGCTTATTGTTCATAATTATAAGTATTTCTCTGTATTTCATCCCACTCACTCCCCTATTATTGTTTCTGAAAAAGACTTTCCTGCTGGTATTATCGGATATACATTACAGTCTCTAGGCACTACCACATCCACAAGAAGCGGCTTGTCATCATTTATCATACCTTCGATCTGCTTTAGTTCCTCCACGCTGTTTACCCTTACCCCTCTCAGCCCGTTTGCCTCTGCAAGTTTTACAAAATCAGGATTTATATCTAAAATTACTTCAGAATATCTCTTTTGGTTAAAAAGCTCCTGCCATTGTCTTACCATTCCCAGTGTTCCATTGTTCAATATAAAAATCTTTACAGGAAGATCATACTGCCTCAGCATTATTAGTTCCTGCTGATTCATCTGAAACCCTCCGTCTCCTATTATGGCTATTACCCTTTTACCTGGATTTCCTACCTGTGCCCCTATAGCAGCAGGAAGACCATACCCCATGGTTCCCGCCCCTCCAGAAGTACAAAAAGAATGCGGCTGTCTAAATTTAAAGTGCTGGGCAGTAAACATCTGGTGCTGTCCCACATCAGTTACTACTATACTGCTCTCTGGTAAAATTTCACCTAGGTATTTAATTGTACTTACCTGATTCAGACAGTCTTCTTTAGAATCTTCATCTAGTATATAGGACTCGCATTTTTCTCTCCACTCAGTAAAATCAGCCTCTATAGCTGCATTAAAAAGATCTTCTAAGACATCCTTGGCATCTCCTATAAGAGGAAGGTCTACCTTGACATTTTTATTTATTTCCGCAGCATCTATGTCCACATGTATTTTCTTTGCATGAGGTGCAAACAGCTCTGGGTCTCCTACAATCCTGTCATCAAATCTCATCCCCAGAGAGATTACCAGATCCGCCTCATCTACACACCTGTTGGCCCATACCTTACCATGCATTCCTATCATTCCCATATGGCCTGGAAAATTATAAGGAACAGCTCCTAGACCCATAAGAGTGGCTACACTGGGAGCATTTATTTTTGACAGCATTTTTTTAGTTTCCTCAGCTGCCCCTGCATTCATGACTCCCCCTCCTATTATAAAAACAGGATGATTGGATTTTTTTATCATTTCTACAGCTGTCTCAATATCTTTTGAAGTATATTTTTTTGGATATTTATTTCCTACATATTCGCAGTGAACTGCAAAAAGTTCTTCAAATCTTTCTACTGAGATCTCCTGCATCTGCACATCTTTTGGAATGTCAACAAGTACAGGCCCCGGCCTTCCCTTTTTTGTCAGTTCATAAGCCTCTTTGAGAATTCCAGGAAGATCCTCTATATTTTTTACAAGATAATTGTGCTTTGTAATAGGTGACGTTATACCCAGTATATCAGATTCCTGAAAAGAATCCCTTCCCAGAAAACTTGTGGGAACCTGCCCGGTTATAACCAAAAGAGGCACCGAATCCATATAAGCAGTCATTATTCCTGTGACTGTATTTGTAGCTCCAGGGCCAGAAGTTGCGATGCACACCCCTGTTTTCCCAGTAGTCCTGGCATATCCGTCTGCAGCATGAGTTGCACCCTGCTCATGTCTTGCCAAATAATGCTTTATCCCCTTAAAATCATAGAAAGCGTCATAAATTGGAATAACTGCTCCCCCAGGATAACCAAACACATCTTTTACACCCATTCTTTTTAAAACTTCTAATACAATCCTTGACCCTTTCAAAAAACTCTTATAACTCATCTCTATCTCCCACCCCCGTGTTTAACAATTCTTAGTTACTGCTCTTGGTTTGTTACCCAGTGCTATTTAATTTACCATAAATAACTCACTGCTCAGATCTCACTCTATATCTCCCTAAAAAAAAAAGCTTAAACCAGATGGCTCAAGCTTGTTTTGATTCATTGTAAACTCTCAGCTCAAGCCTTTTTTATGAGGATCAAAACAGGGCTCAAACTTTATTTGTAAAAAACCTTAGTTCTTACAAAGTTTAAACCTGAGAGCAAATCAGTATGATAATGAGAAAAAATTTATATTCAAATCTATTAAAAGTCATATTATTTCTCCTGTAAATAGCTTTTATTAGTACTAATCATATAGTAATTTTGTCCATTTGTCAACGATTTTTAAACAATTCGTCTTTATTCCCCCTAATTATCTACCCCATTCGTTTGGATTTTTGTTCCATTTCATTGCTATTTCAGCTTCTTCAGGATTTAGATACTTGTCATCTTCTGCAAGTCCTATAAGAGTCGAAAAGCTAGATATAGTTTCGCAATTACAATTTGCCTCTTCAAAACTCTTAGCCGCTTTTTCAAACTCATAAGAAAATATAGCCAGCACCTCCACATGGGATGCTCCGGCTTCTCTTGCTGCCTCCACTGCCTTGATAGAGCTTCCCCCTGTAGATATGAGGTCTTCTATTACTATTACTCTCTTACCTTCTAGATCTGCTCCCTCTATCTGCTTACCTGCTCCGTGCTCTTTTTTCTTTGATCTGATATATGACATAGGTTTATCCAGTTTTTCAGCTATAAATGCAGCCCAAGGTATCCCTGCTGTAGCAGTACCTGCAACTACATCATACTCTTTATTTGCCAGAAGCTCAATGAACCCTTCCACAACTATTTTTCTGCCTTCTGGATAACCTATTACCTTTCTGTTGTCGCAGTAAATTGGACTCTTTATTCCAGACACATAAGTGAAAGGCTCCTTTACATTCAGTCTCACTGCCTCTGTATCTAGAAGTACCTTCGCTACTTTTTTTGCTCTATCCATTAAATTCCACTTCCCTTCCGATTTTATTTTTAAAGTTTCCGTTTTTATATACTATTTCCCCTCTGACAACTGTTGTCAGTACTGTTCCACCTGTTTTCATTCCCTCATAAGGACTCCATCCGCATTTAGAGACCACATCTTCTCTTTTTATGACTCTTTCCAGATCCAGGTTCAATTCTACAAAGTCAGCATCATATCCGACCTCTATTCTTCCTTTATTTTTTATATTGAATATCTTAGCGGGATTTTCACTCATAACCTCTATAAGCCTTTTCATGCTTATCTTCCCGTCCTTTACACCATTTAGCATCATTTCGAGAGAATGCTCTACTCCCGGGATTCCAAAAGTTGTCTTTTCCCTCTTCTCAGACAGAAGATGAGGAGCATGGTCTGTTCCCACTGTATCTATTGTACCGTTTCTCAGAGCCTCCCACAAACTTTCATTGTCCCTATTACTTTTCAGTTCTGGCTTCATTATAAGGAGTTTTTTGCTCTCTTCGTTTTCATCTCTGTTGTCTGTATTCAGGAAAAGGTGATGAGGAGTTACTTCTCCGTAAACTTTCATACCTTCAGATTTAGCCCTTTTCAGTTCTTCCACTTCCTCTTTGAGAGAAAGATGGCATAGGTACAGTTCATTTCCATTTTTTTTAGTAAGAGAGATGGCTTTCCCTACCATCTCTTCCTCTGCATGGACACTTACGATTTTAGACGATGAAAAAATATCATCTAAAGTCTCATCCTTTTCCACCATCATCTTCCCTGTGGAGATATTGAGAAACACCTTTGTTGACGCTGTATTTTTTACTTTCATTATCTCCTGGCTATTGTTATCCCCACTGCCACCAAAATGAAAACCGTAGTCCACATAGCTTTTGCCTTTAAAAATACCTCTTTTATCCTCTAGAGCTTCTTCAGTTACTGTTGCAGGAATTGTATTGGGCATATCTATAAATGTCGTTATGCCCCCTTTGGCACATGACATAGAACCCGTTGTCACAGTCTCTTTATGAGTGAGCCCCGGATCTCTCATATGAACATGGGCATCTACCACTCCTGGGATAAGATATCTTCCCTCAAGATCCAGATAATCCATTTTTACGAGGTGACTTTCATTTTGGAATATCTTTCTTATTGCACCCTCTATACCTATTTCCTCTGATATTTCAGTTATTTTTCCCTCTGACACAAGAATATCCCTCAGTGCCTCATCACCATTGTCCAGTACCAGCCTGGCATTTTTTATCAGCATACTCCTGCCTCTTCCAGTCCTTCTTTTATTTCTTCCAGGACTAGTTTAGCTGCTTTTACAGGATCATCGGCCTTGGTAATAGGTCTTCCCACCACAAGGAAGTCACAGCCGTTTAGTATTGCGTTTTTAGGGGTCATTATCCTTTGCTGGTCATTTGCCGCCGCCCACTGCGGTCTTACTCCAGGACATATGGTTTTAAACTCTTTTCCACACTCCTCTTTTATTGCTGCTGCTTCCCAAGGAGAGCACACTACTCCGTCCATTCCGCTTTCTTTGGTTATCTTTGCCCAGTGCATAGCCAGTTCTTTTATGGATTGCTCTGTTTTGTAGAGTTCTTTTATATCATCTTCAGAGAAGCTTGTTAGCACAGTTACAGCGATTGCAAGAGCCTCTGGGTTTATCTTCTTTACTTCTTCAGAAACACTCTTCATCATCTTTCTTCCCCCTGCAGCATGGACATTAAACATAAATACATTCTGTTTTGCTGCAAAGACAGATGCCATCATCGTTGTATTTGGTATGTCATGAAATTTCAGGTCTAAAAATACTTTTTTACCTAAAGATCCCAGATATTCCACAGCCTCTCCCTTAGAATTCAGAAACATCTCAAGTCCCACCTTGTATACAGATACAGAGTCTCCCAGAGTTTCCACAAGTCCCTTTGCGTCTTCTATTGTCGGAAAGTCAAGTGCCACTATCAGCCTGTCTTTAGCATTCATTTTATTCCCCCTAATATATTCATTACTTATTTTCATGTAAGACTATCTGTTTGGATGTGCCGCTCCCACAATTTCGGATATATTCCCAAGATTATTTTCAAGGCAGTATTTTTCAAGTCCTTCTTTTATTTCCACAGGAAGTACCGGATTTATAAATATTCCAGTTCCCAGAGATATCGCCGAAGCTCCTGCCATTAAAAATTCTATGGCATCTTCTACACAGCTGATTCCGCCCATTCCAAGCACCGGGATTTTTACTGCCTGAGAAACCTGGTATATCATTCTTAGAGCTACCGGTTTTACTGCAGGACCTGAAAGTCCACCGAATATGTTCCCCAACATAGGTTTCTTTTTCTTTATATCTATAGACATCCCCAGAAGTGTATTGATAAGAGCCACTGCATCGGCTCCGTTTTCCTCTACAATCTTAGCTATGGCTACTATATCTGTTACATTTGGAGAAAGCTTTACTATTACTGGTTTGGTAGTTACCTCTTTTACAGCCTTGGTTACTGCTCCGGCTACTTCTGGTCTTGCTCCAAAAGCCATTCCTCCGTCTTTTACATTGGGACATGATATATTGAGCTCTATTGCCTTCACGGCCTCTATACCCTCTACCCTCTTGGCTATCTCCACATATTCCTCTATGGTCCTTCCGTTTATGTTAGCGATAATAGGGCTGGTTATCTTCCCCTCTATATCCTTTGTTATTACATTTTCAAAGTAATCCACTCCAGGGTTTTCAAGTCCCACTGAGTTTAACATTCCTCCAGGAGTTTCTGCTATCCTAGTCCCGAAGTTACCATCTCTAGGCTCTAGAGTGAGTCCTTTTACCACTATTGCTCCCAGTTCGTTAGGATCAAAATAATCTTTATATTCAAGTCCGAATCCAAAGCATCCCGATGCTGTCATTATTGGATTTTTTAAATCCAGACCTACAAAATTAGTTTTTAATCTATTCAAAATTATTCACCCCTCAATATTAATTTCCGCAGCTGCATCCAGGATTTTCTTCAGGATTCACATCCACTATTACTTCAGCTTCAAATACCGGTCCGTCGGCACACACTCTTTTCATACCCTCTTTGGTTTTTATAGAGCACCCTACACAGGCCTTTACTCCGCAGGCCATTTTTTCTTCGAGAGATATCTGACATCTCATCTTGTGCTCGGCGGCTACTTTAGCCACTGCCTCCATCATCTTATGAGGTCCGCATGTATATACTATATCGTATTGTTCTTCTGTCAGGAGTTTCTTCATTGCATCTACTGCATTTCCCTTCATTCCCACAGTACCGTCGTCAGTTGCGAAGAATATATCCTCTTTTGGAAAATGGTAATTATCAGCTATTCTCACTGCCCCTACATCTCTTCCAGCTGCTATTATTGTCACTGTATTTTTATTTTTTACAGATTCCACCAGGTATTTCAGGGGAGCCATACCCATTCCACCGCCTACTACGAGGATTTTCTTTCCTTTTACCTCTGTATCAAAGCCTGTACCCAGAGGTCCCTGCATTCTTATTTCTTCACCTATTTTATAGTTGGTAAACTCCTTTGTACCCTTACCTGTAACTTCATAATAAAATTCCAAAATGTGATTTTCCTGGTCTGCATAATGGATGCTTATAGGTCTTCCTAGTATCCTTATCCCATTATGGCATTTTATCATGTAAAACTGCCCGGCTTTAGCCACACCGGCTGATTTTACCGCCTTTACTTTCATGAGATAGTAGTTATCTCCCATATTTTTATTTTCTATGATTACCCCGTCTTCTAAAAACATGCTGCCTCCTCTATTATTTCAAAGTTATATTATTTTTTTTAATACTTGTTTCACAGTAAGCACATCTGTATTTTTTTCCCTCTCTGTAAAACTTCGTAGGAACCTTTTCAAAATTTGTAACACACTTTGGATTATGGCATTTTATTACATCATTAATGGTATTTGGCAGCTCTACCATTTTCTTTTCCACTACCTTAAAATCTTTTATTATATTTATAGATGCATTTGGGGCCAGGATAGCTATTTTTTCTATCTCTTCATCTTTTAATATCCTGCTGTCTATTTTTATTATCCCTTTTTTCCCCTGTTTCTTACTTTCCAGGTTAAATGCCACCATTATAGTTCCGTTCTCCTTGTTCAGTTCAAGGAGATTCATTATTTCAAGAGTTTTCTCAGAATCTATGTGATCTATTACAGTTCCCATTTCAATTGCATTTATTTGAAGTTCCATCTTCAGATTACCTCCTTAAATTTGATTTTCTCTCCCTAATACCATTGCCAGCATTGCCATTCTCACAGGCACACCATTTGAAGCCTGTTTGAAATAAAGAGCGTGCTTTGTATCATCAAGGTCTGTTGAAATTTCGTCTACTCTCGGAAGAGGGTGCATTATTATCATGTTCTCTTTGCACTTACCCATAATATTTTCTTTATTTATAACATAAATCCCCTTTACTTTCTGGTACTCCTCTTCATCTGGGAATCTTTCCCCCTGAATCCTGGTCATATAGAAAACATCCAGTTCTCCTAAGATATCTCTGAAATCTTCAATAATATGATATTTTATCCCGGATTTTTCCAGGTCTTCCAGTATGTAGTCAGGCATCTGCAGAGAGTCCGGAGCTACAAAATACATCTCTGCATCAAAATGTGAGAGAGCTTTTGTAAGGGAGTGGACTGTCCTTCCGTACTTCAGGTCTCCTACAAAGGCTACTTTGAGTTTTTCCAGGTTACTCATCTCTTTTTTGATGGTATAGAGGTCTAGAAGTGTCTGACTCGGATGCTGATTTGATCCGTCTCCTGCATTTATCACAGGCCTCACTGTGGCTTCTGCAGCAAGTCTCGCAGCTCCGTCTAGATAATGTCTCATGACGATGACGTCAGAATATGCCTCTGCCATTCTCACCGTATCTTTCAGTGATTCACCTTTTTTCAGAGAAGTGGCATCTGGAGAATCAAACCCAAGTACTCTGGCTCCCAGTCTTTGGGCAGCCGAGCAGAATGAAAGTCTTGTTCTTGTAGATGGCTCAAAGAAAAGTGTAGATACAATTTTATCCTTCAGAAGTTCAGGTTTTGGATTTTTTTCCAGTTTTTCCGCGACCTCTAGAATTTTCAGTATATCTTCTTTTTTTAGATCTCTCAGTGAAATTATATTTTTCATGACACCCTCCCGTGTTTTTGTAAAAAAAAAGAATAGAAACTATAAGATTTATCTTATAGTCACTATTCCTGTAGAATACATTTTTATTAAATTCAAAATTGAAACATCATCAAAATTAATATTATAGGTTGAAAAAGCTTTAAAAATAGAATGAAAAGATTTAGAAAATGTAAAACGCAGAATTTTTTTTCTTCCTCTAGAAGATATCCTAAACAACATTTTCTTCCTCCTTTTAAAATTTTTACTGGAATTATTCTATCAAAAAAAACAGATAAATGCAACTTTTTTTATTTTAACCATGTTTTCAAAAGTCAATAGACAGTTTATCAAAACATTTTTAGCTGCTTTCCAGGCTTTACTAATGTTGGCTTTAGTTTCTTTTCAAGCTCCTCTGCATACTCTCTTATATCCTCTATAATTTTGATTTTTTTTCTGTCCCCTCTATACTCCTCTGTGAGTTTTTCTATCTCTTTTTTCAAAACTGATAAGTTTTGAAATCCCTCACGCTCCTTAGATATTGACTCATAGCAGTGTTCTCTCCACTTGTTCCTGTCAGCTTCAGTAAAAATTCCAGGCATATTTCTCCCTAAAAATCTAAAATAAAGCTCTTTGTATTTTTTCTCCCTAAATTTCGGTACATACTTATAGTTCTCATTATGGAAAGTCGCCATCTCATTTTTGTCACTGTGACTGGGAAAAGAACCGTATATATCTAAGTCTGCATCAGTCTCTTGACCTTTTTCATCTCTTGTGAAGACCTTTAGAAAATCATCCTTTCTTCTGGATGAGATACTTTTTATTTTTTCTACTATCTCTTTAGAATCTTCTGATAAACCATTCAAAAATTCCGGTTTTTCCTTGAGGCTGTCATAAGAGATAATAAGTGGGCACTGGTTTATTCTTATCTGCTTGAGTCCAGGTCTTTCTACCCCGGCCTCTTTCAGCTTCTCATTGGAGTAGTATAGGTACTCCTTAATCTCCTCTGTACTCATATTTTCAATGGCTTCTATATCGCTCAGAACGTCTACAAATAAAAATGCATTTTTGTCTCCGTTTTTAGAAAAGTCTCCGACTTTATAAATAAGAGAAGCGTATCCTCTTTCATATCCGTATCCAAAATCTATATGCAAAAACAAGTCGTCCTTAGACAATTCCGATTTCACAAATTCCTTATCTCTCAGACTGAAAAAATAATTAAAAACACCGGGAGACTTTTTACTTAGAAGTTCCGCCAGTCCTATGGTGGCGTATACATCTGACTTTGCATCATGGGCATTCTCGTGGACAATTCCGTTCACCTTGCTCAGCTCTTCCAGTCTGAAAGAAGGCCGGTCGTCATCTTTCAACGGCCACTTGAGAAGATCAGGCTTCATCACATATACTCCTAAAACAGCTCTCATAAAGTCCCATCTCGAACAGTTGTTTTTCCACTCTCGTTCATAGGGATCTCTAAATGTCCTGTAAAAAAGATTTCTTGTTATTTCATCATCAAATTTTATACTGTTATAGCCTACAGTTATTGTCCCCTCTTTTGTAAACTCTTTGAATAATATTTCTGCCAGTTCATTTTCAGTTATCCCTTTTTCATTTGCTTCCTGAGGTGTTATCCCGGTTATAAGGCTGGCCTCAGGATTCGGGAGATAGTCGTCTGCCAATTTGCAGTAGTACACCATCTCATCTATCACTTTAAAATCCATATCTGTTCTGATCCCTGCAAACTGAGAAATCCTATCTCTTTTAGGATCTGCTCCAAAAGTTTCATAATCATACCAGAGATAAGTTTTTTTCATAATAAGCAACTCCTTAATAAAATTATTTTACTATATCAGTATA
>NZ_JBFHGC010000030.1:0-10127 GCF_041583315.1 Ilyobacter sp.
CGGTTCGATCCCGGTTAGCTCCACCAAAATATGCCTAGATAGCTCAGTTGGCTAGAGCACTCGGTTCATACCCGAGCGGTCGGTGGTTCGAATCCACTTCTAGGCACCATCGATATTCAAGCACCTTTAAGGGTGTTTTTTTTTATTTTTGATTATTTGATAACAGAAAATTGACTTTACAGATAACATGTGATATTCTTTCGTGAGGATAAAATACATATAATACAGTATTAAAGTGTAAATTGATATTTTGTTTTCAGGCAGAATCTGAAAAATCATGAAATTTTTTGATCTGAGTATATAAAAAAAACCTGTAAACAGGCACTTTTAAAAAAAGGCCAGTTACAGGTTTTAGTTCAGTATAAAATATTAGAAATTAAGTGGTGCAAGCTCAGGAGATATTCTGGATTTATCCACTTCCAAGAAAATGTTGTTATCGGTGATTTCTTTTATTTTTCCTTTGATTATTTTTTGATACCCGTCGAAAGTTTCAAAGATTACCACTTCTTTTTCTTTCTTGAAATCTGTAATATTTTGCATAAACTGTATTGTTTTATCTGCACTCTCTAAAATTAGTGTATACATATTAATTCCCCCTTGCTTAACCGTTAAAGGTTAACTAAATAACATAAATGATTTATTAACAGGCCGATTTTTTTTAAAATAGTTGAGTAACTTTTTTCAATGCTTTGGATTGATTTGATAAATGTTTTTCTGCATCTGTATTTATATAGTGAATATTACCAGGAAAAAATATTTTTGTCAACAGTTTATAATATAAATGCAAAAAAATAATTAAATAAAAAATATATATAATAAGGTCCGATTTTTTTTTACAAAAAATACTTTTTTAAAATAAAGATTGCCCTTGAATAAATATTAGGGTATTATAATGTAATAAGGGACACTATGCTTGTAAAAGTGACATAAAAAGTATAAAGTACTGAAAAATAAGGTTTGTAGTATGGTAGGGGATGCATTATGAAAAATAAAAAAGGGATAATTATCTTTATTATGCTTCTGATGGTGATTCTTATACTGTATAGAGGCGGGGTTTTCAGATATATCAGTCTTGAAAATATAAAGGGTCTAAAAATATGGATAAAAAGCTTTGGATTTTTAGGACCGTTGATTTATATCCTTCTTTATATAGTAGCCTGCATATTCTTTTTACCAGGACTCCCTATTACGGTTTTGGGAGGAATAGTCTTCGGACCATTAATGGGTACTATATATACGGTTATAGGAGCCGGACTGGGTTTATCATCTGCATTTCTTGTGGCCAGGTATGTTTTCAGGGAATCTATTGAGAGGAAATTTTCAGATTCTCAGATTTTCCAAAAGATAGACCAAGGAGTGAAACAACAAGGATGGAGAATCATCATGATTACCAGACTTGTGCCTATTTTCCCTTTTAATGTACAAAACTATATATATGGACTGACTGGAATTAGTTTTTTACAGTATTCTATTCTTTCGACGATATTTATAATACCCGGAACAGCGGCATATACTCTGAGTGCAGGGGCTATAGCAAGCGGAGAAGTGATCTCAACTAAGAATTTGACTTATCTTGGTGTAGCTGCTTTGTGTTTTATATTTATATCTCTTGTTCCTAAACTTCTGAAAAACAAAAATAAAGGGTGACTTTTTAATTATTATAAATATAAAGAATAAAAAGGAGAAATTGCGATGCTGAATATTTTTAAAAGAAAATCTACAGGATTTAAGACAATCTCTGTAGAAGAAGCCAAAGAACTTATGAAGGTAAAAAAGGATATGGTTATTCTTGACGTAAGAACCGAAAAAGAACATGAATTTGAGGGAAACATAGACAATTCTATTTTAATAGATTTTTTTAAGATAATTCATTTTAAGAAAGAGGTGGAAAAACTAGATAAAGAGAAACCTTATTTGGTGTTTTGTGCAATAGGTGGAAGAAGTAAGGCAGCAGCGGCAGTTATGGTTAAAATGGGATTCAGTGAGATATATGACATGGCTGGAGGAATCAAAGCCTGGCAGAAAGAGAATTCTGATAAATCCAATAATGGGTAAATTGTGACTGGAATTGTGAAAAGATTATAGTTTTATAATCTCACAAGACAAAAAATAGAACTGTTTTACACAATCATACTTTTGTGGTATTAAAGATAATCTTTTAATATAGCCTTATCGATAAAGCTTTTTTGTTTCAAGATTTTTATAATTTTTGAACGGAAAAGCTATTCATAGGCTTTAAATAGATAAATTATTAACAAGGACAAAAAATAATAAAGCGGGAGGTAAAAAATGAAAAAACTAGCAGTTTCAATAATGATGGTGGTACTTTATGCAGTTTCGGTGGCGGGAGGTCTCATAACTCCGGAAAAACTGAATAAGATCAAAAACAAAAAAGATGTAGTGGTATTGGACTACAGATGGGATAAAACTCCTGAAAAAACTATACCAGGGGCTATGGTTGTTCTGAATGAAAACTTTTCAAGAGAAATAAACGGAGTCAAAGGAATGGTTCTTCCAAAGGAAGAGTTTGAAGTTGTCATGTCAAACCTTGGAATAAAGAACACAGATACAGTTGTAATTGTAGATGACCAGGGGATGATGAATGCCTCAAGATTATGGTGGATATTAAACCTTTATGGTCATAAGGGAGATGTATTTATAGTAGACGGTCAGATCATGGCATGGGAAAAGGCTGGACTTCCTATGGCAGCACCTAGTAAACCTATGAAGACTGCGAAGTATGTGGCCAAAGATGCAAATCCGAAGCTTGTTGCAACTCTGAAAGAGGTAGAAGAGTCAATCGATGACAGCAAAATGGTGGTAGTCGATACAAGATCTAAGCTTGAGAGAATAAAAGGACATATACCAAACTCTGTATTTATCGAGTGGAAGGATAATATCACTCAAGACGGAAAATATAAATCTAAAGCTGAACTCAGAAAACTTTACAGTGATGCAGGAATAACTAAAGACCTTAAGGCTATAATTCCTCATTGTAAATCTGCAGTAAGAGCTACTCAGACTATGTTTGCTCTCGTGGAAATTCTCGGATATGACAATGTTAAAAATTATGACGGATCTTGGCTCGAGTATGAAGCAGCAGGAACACCTGTAAAATACGGGATGTAGCACAACAGGACTGTAGAATGTTTTAGGAGGATAAAAATGGGTGTATTACCAAAAGAAGTTATGGAAAATATGAAGGACATTGTAGACAACTGTATGGGTGACTCAAACCCAGCATGTCAGTCCTCGTGTCCTATGCACACAGATATAAAAGAGTATGTAAGACTTGTAGGAGAAGGAGACGGAAAGGGTGCTATAGGTGTAATCAGACAAAAATTGTTTTTGCCTAAAACTCTAGGTAGAGTCTGTGCCCATCCTTGCGAAGCTGGATGCAGAAGAGGAGATGAAGACAAGCCAATCTCTGTGGCCAATATAAAAAGGTATGCTGCTGATAATTTTGACAATCCTATAAACTGGGATCTGAAAAAAAAGTCTGCCACTGGTAAAAAAGTTGCTGTTATAGGGGCAGGACCTGCAGGAGCCCAGGCAGCTATAGATCTTTCTAAAAACGGTCATGAAGTTACTATCTATGATAAGCTTCCAGTACTGGGTGGAATGATGAGAGTCGGGATTCCTGCATACAGACTTCCGAGACAGATTATAGATGAAGAATATTCTATTCTTGAGATGCTTGGAGTAAAGATTTCTTTGGGAGTGGAAATAGGTGTAGATATAGATTTTGATACCTTGAAAAATGAAAATGATGCTGTGATAATAGCTGTAGGAAGACAGGCCGGAAGAATCGACAAGAGTCTTAAAAACCACAATGCTATAGGGGTCTATAGTGCAGCAGAATATCTGAAGGAGATATCTCTCACAGGAGAGTCTAAGGGCGCCGGGAAAAGAATAGCTGTAATAGGCGGAGGAGATGTGGCAATGGATTGTGCCAGATCATCTCTCAGGATTCCAGGAGTAGAAAAAGTATACTCTGTGTGTCTAGAGCCTAGCTATGAAGAGATGACATCGTCCATTCATGAAGTAAAGGGTGCCATAGCAGAGGGAGTAAACTTTAACCTGGCTATGGGGACAAATGAAATCTTAACTGACGACGCAGGAAGAGTAAAGGCGTTGGAGATCAAAGAGTGCATATCGATCTTTGATTCTAAAGGTAATTTTAATCCTAAATGTAATGAAGACAATAAAAAAATGTTAGATGTGGATACAGTGGTCTTTGCCATAGGTCAAGGTGTAGATGCAGGTTTTGATAAAAAAGAAAGCGTTATTAAAAGAAAAAACGGAACATTTGAAACAGATGAGCTTACAATGCAATCTGTAACTGACGAAAAAGTATTCGTAGCAGGAGACTGTGCTTCGGCTGTTATTGTTATAGATGCAATGGCAGAGGGAAGAAGGGCGGCTATTTCTGCAGACAGATTCATGAGAGGGGAAGACCTAAGGTCCGGGAGAAATATGGAAGAAGAGGGAGCGTACAAAACAAAGCTCGACCTTCCTACTGAATATCTTCCAGAAGGCTGGGATTCCGCTGAGAAGATAGAAAGAGTAACAGCAGGTGAACTAGATCCTATGGAAAGGATAAAGTCTTTTAATGAGACTGAGTTTACTTATACAAAGGAGCAGGCAGAAAGAGAGGCAAACAGATGTCTACAGTGCACATGTAAATTGTGTATGAAAGAGTGCATCATGCTAAACGACTTTACAGACTGTCCTAAAACTCTTTTTGAAGAGTATCTGGAAAAAGGGTATGCCGCCATGGATCCTAAAATAAGCTACTCTTGTAATGCATGTTCACAATGCACCCTCAAATGTCCAAAGGACTTTGATATGCAAGGGGCCTTTATGGGAATGAGACCGGAATACATAAAAGATAACGGTGGAAAATCTCCGATGAAGGGACATCAGGCTATAGAGGTACATCAATATTTAGGATATTCAAAATTCTTTAATACATCAAACAAGGCTCCAGCTGAAAAGAAAACAAAGTATGTATTTTTCCCTGGATGTTCCCTGCCGTCTTACAATCCTGAAGCAGTGGGGAATGTATTAGGGCATCTTCAAGATAAACTTGAAGGGGGAGTAGGTTCTGTTCTTAAGTGTTGTGGGAAACCGACTAAAGCTTTGGGACAGAAGGAGAAATTTAAGGAGAGATTTGGTGAGGTTCAGGCTGAGATTGATAAACTGGGAGCGGATACAGTAATAGTAGCATGTCAGTCTTGTCTGGCAGTGTTCTCAGAATATCTGAAACAGGATGTAGTTTCTCTATGGACTTTGCTCCCTGAGATTGGTCTTCCAGACGACAAGTATGGCATAGGAGAGGAATCGGATGTTGTGTTTAACATTCATGACTCATGCTCAGCACGTGAGAGGCACGACCTTCACGACGGAATAAGATGGATTGTAGACAAGATGGGCTACAAGGTGGAAGAGCTTGAAAACTCCAGAGAGAAGACCAGATGTTGCGGTTTTGGAGGAATGGTGGTTCCTGCAAATCCAGATGTAGCAGGAAGAGTGATGAAAAGAAGAGCTGAAGAAACTACTACAGGCCATATGATATCCTATTGTGCTGCTTGCAGAGAATCTATGGAGAACGGAGGAACAGACTCTCTCCACATATTGGACTTGTTATTTGGAGATACTTATACAACAAAAAAAATCATTCCTAGAAATATGGGGCCTGTAAAGCAGTGGATGAACAGATATAAGTCAAAACAGGAACTAAATAAAAAAAGTAAATAATATAACGCCATGCAATTTACTGTATTTAAATGGAGGTTCAAATGAAAAAACTACTTGTTTCTGTAATGTTTTTATTAATGTTTGTAATGGGGGCAGCAGCTGAAAGTTCTACAGCGACTAAGAATTATGAGCAGTATTCAAATCCTAAACTGCTTATCAGTCCGGAAAAAGCCAGTGAGATGTTGGCCACGGATAAAAATATAGTTGTTCTGGATATAAGGAAAGAGGAAGATTATAATAAGGGGCATATACCGGGATCACATCAGATCTGGAGACCTTCTTTTTCCGCAGACAAAGGCGAATATGAGTACGGAGGGATGAGGGCCTCAAGGGTAAAGATGGCCGAAATGCTTGGAAGCTATGGAATAACAGCTGACACACATGTTATTCTTGTTAGTGCAAAGGCGGAGTATGATGCAGCCAGATTATGGTGGATCATGGATATGTACGGTCATGAAAATATAACTCTCATAGACGGAGGTATAGATGGCTGGAAAAATGCAGGACTGCCAATGCCAACAGAGGCCTCTCCGAAGCCTGAAGCTGTAAAGTATGAGTTTCCAAAGGCGGAAAACACATCTAAGTTTGCAAGTATAGAGGATGTAAAAAAAGCTATAGGAAACAAGGATGTTGTTATAATAGATACAAGAACAGATTTTGAGCATGATGGACTGGCTCAGTATAAAGGGGCTTTTGCAAAGGGAAGAATTCCAAGCCAGTATTATGTTCCTTGGGATAAAATGGTAAATAAGGACAAAAGCTTTAAATCTAAAGAGGAGATGGAAGCTATCCTGGCAGAAAACGGAATCACGAAGGATAAGCAGATAATCTCTTACTGTCAATCAGGAGTAAGGTCAGCTCACATGACTTTTGTACTAAGCCAATTATTGGGATGGGACAATGTAAAGAACTATGATGGTTCTTGGATCGAGTGGTCTTATAACGCAGTGAAGGGAAATGTAGAGCTTGAAAAAACGAGTCTTTTTAAAGTTTTTTTCAGCTATGTAAAATCAAGGGAAAAAATGGAAATGGTAATCGGGAGCCTGGGAGCATGGGCTCCTGCAGCCTACATAACTATGTATGCGCTGATAACAATTACCTGTATATCTGTTCTGCCTATAACTCTTGTAGGTGGTCTGGTATTCGGAGGAGTAAAAGGGGTTCTCTACACTGCAATAGGAGCATCTCTTGGACTTTCGCTGGCTTTCCTGATTGCTAGATATATTGCAAGGAAACCTATAGAGTCCAAGTTTGGGCAATCGGATGTATTTAAGAAGATAAATGAAGGGGTTAAGAATGACGGTTGGTTTATCCTGGCAACAACAAGACTGATTCCTGTATTTCCATTTGGAATACAAAATTATGTTTATGGTCTGACATCAATTAATTTTATTCAGTATTCATTGCTGTCGACATTATTTATTCTTCCGGGAACTACGGTTTTTGTTCTTTTGGCAGGTGCAGTGGCATCTGGAGACAAGGCAACGGCAATAAAAATGTCTCTCACAGCATCGCTGATCTTCTTTGCACTAACTGTTGTAACCAAAATAATATCTAAAAAGTCCAAAACTTCTGTAAAGTCAGCATAATTAAAAGCCCTCTACGGAGGGCTTTTACATTGGATAAAAATCAACTGTATGATATAAAAAGGTGTGTTGCCAATAATTTTTGAATAGGTTATACTTTCTGTGGGTAAAAAGTTTTTATGTAAGAACTATACGATTTATAATTTTAAATGCTGAAATGGATTGTAAATTTTATAAAAAAAAAATTGAAGAAAATTTTCATAGGGTAATACAGATAGAAAGAGATGACTCGTTTGCTAATGAGCAATGCATGAGATATAATCAATATTAAGACCTTGATAAAGATATTAAATATTAAAAAATTCAAATATCTGAAAAGTAAGGAAATTGAATTTTTTAATAAAAAATATTGTAAAAAGGTGCCGATGATAAAGTGAACTGGGGGAATATGAATGAAGAAATTTTTTTATTTGATTTTAATCCTTGTGGTGGCAGCCTGCGGTAAAAAAGAGCAAAGCCATACGGGACTCAACTACAACTGGGAAGAGGTGACAAAAAACTCCCATGGGACAGAGGTAAACATATATATGTGGGGAGGCTCTGCAGAGATAAATAAGTTCATGGATATTTTTGTAGCGAATTCTCTCAAGGAGAAAAATAATATAACTCTGAACAGGGTACCAATCACAGATATCAAAGACACTGTAAACAAACTCATAGTGGAAAAGCGAGCCGGGAAAAAAGACGGAAGTGTGGACATAATCTGGATCAACGGAGAGAATTTTAAGATCCTGAAAGAAAGTGGTGTTCTGTGGGGAGATTTTGTGAAAAATCTTCCTGTAAAAGAAAAGATTAAAGAAGCCACCATGGTAAGTGATTTTGGAGAGTCTGTAGACGGACTGGAAGCACCTTGGGGAGAAGCACAATTTAATTTTATATACCATAGTTCCAAGGGCTCTGTTCCTTTTACAGATCATGAAACTCTCAAAGAGTATGTGAAATCCAATCCAGGTATTTTTACATATCCGGCTATTCCGGACTTTACCGGAAGTGCCTTCATAAGGAATATAGTTATAGATATACTGGGAGAGGAAAAGGCTCAGGAGATGACCAACGTGGAGTTTGAAGCAGCTCTTGAAAAAGTATGGAGTTATCTCGATGAAATTGAACCTTATTTATGGAGAAAAGGGAAGACCTATCCTGAAAGCCAGGGTAAGCTTGATATTCTCTACTCTAATAAGGAGATAGATGTGACTATGAGCTATGTTATTAACAATGTGACCACCAAAATTGCAGCTGGGGAATTTTCTGAAGACAGCAGAAGTTTTCTTCTGGAAAGAGGAACTTTGTTTAACAATCACTACTTAAGCATACCTGCAAACTCTAAAAATAAAGCCGGGGCGGTATATGTGGTGAATTACTTACTATCTGAGGAAGCACAACTTGCAAAACAAGATCCTAAAAACTGGGGAGATTCTACAATTCTTGATATGAATAGGTTATCTCAAGAAGAGAGGATGAATTTTGAACTACTGGAACAATCAGAGGCAATTCCGACACTTGAAGAGAGGGGTTTAAAAAGGGTGAGAGAACTTTCTCCGGAAAAGTTGGAAATAATCGAAGAAGGATGGCTGGAGAAGATTGGAAAGAATTAAAAAATATATTTATCTGATGCCCGTAATGTTATTTATATCTCTGTTTTTTATCTATGGATTTGTCTATGGATTCTTACAGAGTTTCGGGCTAAATAAAATAATAGGGAAATCCCAGTTTACACTGGGATATTACAGGGAAGTTTTGAGCAGTGAAAGTTTTTTAGATTCACTGATTTTTACATCAAAGATGGCTCTCTGCTCCTCTTTGCTCTCACTTGTGGTCTCGATATCACTGCTCTTTTTTCTCTACATGAATCTAAAGAGCGGATATTTCAAAGGAAACTATCTAAAAAAGATAATAGAAAGTCCACTCCTTGTACCTTATCTTGTGGCATCATACCTGATACTGATACTTTTTTTACAGCATGGATTCATCAGCCGTTTCTTAGTGGCTACAGGAATGATGGAAAGCTACAGGGAGTTTCCGGTCGTGACAAATGACGAAAAGGGTATAGGGATAATGCTTGCCTATCTCTGGAAAACCTGTCCCTTTATAGTGATGATGTCTTTTCCGGTGCTTCAGAGGATAAATAAAAAATGGGATGCTGTGGCTCATATTTTTGGCGTGGGAAGGATAAGATTTTTTTTTGTGGTGGTGCTTCCTTTGATGGGACCTTCTCTTATCATGAGTTTTTTTATTATAATAGCTTACATGTTTACTGCATTTGAAGCTCCCTATATACTTGGAGTAACATATCCAAAGGCTTTGGCTGTGATGGCTTATGATATGTATTCTAAAGGAAACCTTGCTGACAGGCCAAATCTTATGGTTATAAACATGTTTATATCTGCCATAAGCATAGCAGGGGGAATATTGGTATACTGGCTTTATAAATTCACCATAGGTAAAAATCAAAGGGCGTGGGACTAGATGAGAAGAGTGTCTATGAAAATACTGGGAATTATCATAATGATATGTTTTATTCTTCCCTTTGTGGCTCTTGTATATGAAAGTCTAAACCTTGATTCATGGGTATATATAATCAGTGACAGGAAAACTTACGATGCTTCAGTTACAACCATTGTGACGGCTATGATTGCCCTTTTTCTGAATATTATTTTGGGTACTCCGGCGGCCAGTGTGCTGGCAAGAAAGGATTTTAAAGGGAAAAAAATTATTCAGGGTCTTGTGTTTCTCCCTTTGATAATCCCTTCTTTTGTAACTAGTATGGGGGTGTATTTTACC
>NZ_JBFHGC010000031.1:0-9660 GCF_041583315.1 Ilyobacter sp.
ACTTCTCATCCCCCTTCAAGAAGATATCTTTTTTATGAAGGGATTCTTTAATGAGGGAGAAAAGAGAATAAGAAAAAAAGCTGAAATAAACGGAAAAATAACTCTAGCTGAAACAAGAGAAATCCTTGAAACAAGCAGAAAGTTTGCACTGGCCTTTTTGGAAAAACTCGATTCTTTAGGAGTAACAAATCGGATTGAAGACTATAGAATTATAAAAACTGATTAATAGTGGGGGGCAAGTCTTTCCGAATTTACACATAATTTTGGAAAGACCCCTCTTAATTTAATTTTATTATTTGCATATTTCTCTTGAATTGATATTACATAATTTATAATATAAAAAAAAGACCCTCTATACACTATCGTCTGAGAGTCTTAATCTATAAAATTTGAGCTAGTAAACAACACAAGAGGTGCTCACTTCCCTTCCTAAGCATTTTTTGTAAGTAAATTTTTTTTACCTAAAAATTAGAAACTATATCCTCGTAAGAATCTTCACCTTCATAAAGGCTGTCCCAGTCTACATTGCTTTTCAATACCTCATACCTGTTTTTCTCAACATAAGATATATACTCACAAAATTTTTCATAATCCATATTCTTTTTCATATTTAATCCTCCCTTTTTACAATGAAATTACTGTATTAAAAATTAAAAACTATATCCTCGTAGGAATCTTCCTCTTCATAAAGGCTGTCCCAGTCCACACTGTTATCTAAAACTTTATGACCCTCTTTTTCTAAAAAATCAAGATATTCAGAAATCTTTTTTAAATCATCATTCTTTTCCATGGCGGCTACCTCCTCAATAGGTTTTCAAATTCTTCTTATGTAAAGAGTATAGCACGCCATTCTTAATTTACAAAATATATATTATTTCGATTATCTATATATTTTATATATGTTTTATCAGGGAAATATTATTTAAATTAATTTATCCGCTACCACGGCGGCGGTTGCGGCCTCTACAAATACATCCATTACTGCAGCGATGCATGGGTATTTTAAAGCTTTGTTTGGAGAAAAGGTCACTAGAACCATCTTTGGATAAACCTTTTCCGACAGAGCAGTCACTTTGGTTGATTTTATTCCTAGTCCAAACTGAACGGCTTCTATTTCTGGAACAGTTGAAAAAAGAAGTTTAGAAAGATCAGCCTTTATAAGATTCACATCCATCCCTTCAGGTAAAGAACACTCTACGCTTCCTCCGAAGGAATCTTTAGTCATTATCATTTTTTGAATACCTATTTTTATATATTCATTATTCTTTTCATTGGTGCTTATCCCACCTATATCAATAGTTTTACCCTCTATACCGCCCTTTACGATCTTTTTTGCCAGTACCCCAGCCAAAATTACTGCAGATACCACATCACCTTTTTTATACTCAAACCTGATATCCTCTCCTGTGGTTTTTTCCTCAGTTATCCCGGAAACTACATCTATCTCTTCTTCAGGGTTTATGGTAACTCCCTCCATCTCACGTCTTGCAAGGTCTTTCCCAAAATCCATTGCTGTAATCTCTATCCCTCTAGGAACTCCTGAAACAACAAGCTCTACCCCTTCTGAATTTTCACTTATTTTTATTTTGAATCTGTCTCCAAATAACATTCTTAGCCTCCTGTAATTTTAAATAAAGTTTTCAAAGCATTATACAACAAAAGCAAAGGTTTTCAAAGGATAAGAAGACCTATGCTCTGAAAGAACCAAATTTAAAAATTGATATTATCCCATATAAAAATAAAAAGTGAAGATGAGATTTTACCCATTTCCACTTTTTTCTAGAGCATATTTTTCAAAAAGTTCTCTCAGAAGAGCACTTTTTTTATATAATCTATTTTTCAGATTTTCAGAGACATTTCCTATACGAAACTCCAGCTTACCTTCTGAAATATCAACACTAAAATCCTTTACCCATTCTGACTCTCCAAGATCCATCCCGTCTGCTGTCCTAAGAATACTTGAAAGTTTCATTATCCTGTCTATCTCTTTTTTCGGAAGAATCTTCTCAAACTTATTTTTTATTTCAATTTTTCCCCTGTGATTTTTAACCATCAGAGCTATTATAATCCTCTCACGAAAACTAAACGGGAGGTAGTCACTAAAAGATATCATTCTGAATGAGTTGACATTATGTTTCCCATATGGGATTATATATCCGATATCATGGAGGAGTGCTCCTGTTTCCAAAAAATATCTGTCTTCTGCATTGAGTCCGAAAACTCCTTTTAGGATTTCAAAGATTTTTACCGACCTTTCTCTCACTCTGTTCAGGTGCTCTAGGTCTTCTGAAAACTCTTCTGTAAACTTTTGAGCCATTAAAATCTTTTTCTCCCTGGAATACCTTATGGAACGCATCTCCTGAAAAACTTCAAATTCTTCAGATATTTCTGAAGCCACGGTCTCTAATATTTTTTTAAGAGTTTCCGGTATTTCATGAACAAGAGATTTAAATTCTATAATTTTACTATGTCTTTTCTCATTCAAAAAATTTATTAGGCTATTAAACTGGCTCCACCTTTCAAGGAAAGTCTCAACCCACACATCAAAATCATGTATTTCTCCCAGACAGTCCTGATAATTTTTCAGGGTCAGAATAAGCTTTTCATATTTTTTATCTTTTTCTGAAACCAACTCCAGCATATATCTTATTTTTTTTATATTTATACGAAGTTCATGCACATCTTTTGGATTTTCCGACACAGGCCAGGAACCTATAATGTCAGCGACTCTCTTATAGAGATAAGTGTAAATATCATATTTGTATCTCTTTTTTTCATCCATTGAACTTCTGATCTCATGCAAGAAATTTTCACCGGAAAATGTGGGCATGATTTTTAAGGCCCCTCTTTTTATGAGCTCTCTTTCATAAAGAAGGTCGTCTAGCACTGTTAGTAATGTGGGATCTTCTTCGATTCTTTCACTTAAAATCCTTATCCGAACCTCTATATCTCTCAGAGGTCCCAATATTTCGGAGATATTTTTTATTCTCCCCTCCGCCTCTTTTGAAGAACCAAATAATTTCAGTATTCCTCTTATTCTCCTCACACTCACCCTGCACCTGTGAACTATTTCAGGATCGTTGCTCTGGCTCAAATCTTTAAGAGCTTTATCCACCATTTTTACCCTGTTTTCCATTTCATCAGAAAAATCACAAAATCTGTACATAAGAACCCCTCCGTCTTCCTTTTTCCTTTTACTATTTTCCCATTAACTGGCATTTTTCCTACAAAATATCAAGGAAACGAGATTTTAATGGGTAAATTATTTTAAGAGGTGATATTATATGACAAAAATGTGTAAGTGCTGTTATGACCTAAAAGGCAAGGAACTTGAAAAATATATTGAAATGACAGGAAACGGAAGATATATATGTAAAAAATGCGGTCATTTTGCAGAGGACAAGAAAAATCTCTGTTCTCCGGAGGAAAGGACCGGAGAATTTGTAAAAATCCCAGTTGAGACTTCCAAGGTTTCAAAAAATTCAAAAAAATTTGAAAAAAAGAAGATAAAAAATCTGGAAGTGAGAGAACTCCGGGAAATAATAAAAAATGAAATGGAAAAATTTTTAAAGCCCGAACATAAATCAGAAGAAGAAAAAAATTAAAACAAGTAGAAAATATGCTAAAACATCTTCAAAAAACACTAGCTGGAGGTTTTTTATGAAAATTATAATTTTGACTTTAACAATGCTTCTTTTTACCGGTTGCTCAGTACTCATGTTACCTGTAAAAGCAGTTACCACTGTTATTGATGTTGCACTTTGATCCATACTACCGCCTGCCACACATGACGGACGGGTTATTTACCAGTCACTTTGAAGTCATTGAGATATTTATAAAAAAAGTACAGCTGTAATAACTTTTTGCAGCTGTACTTTTTTATATGAAAACTCGGTTCTCAGTGAAATTTTTTCTTTGTGACTATAAGCTGTCTCCCGAAAGCTTCTCTGAATCTTTTTCCAGACATAAGTACTCTGCTTATCTGTACATCCAGCAGATCTTCATTTTCTACATGAAAAGTCACACTTTCCTCTCCCACCTCTATACTCAGCCGATCACTGTCCAATAAAAATACCCTGTTAAATATCTTGGAGATCCTAAGCATCACCGAGAGTTTTTCCATCACCCTTATATCTTTTTTGCCCAGTATCGTCCCGTAGTCTTTAGCTATATCGTTAAACTTATCCTGCTGCGAGACAATTAGGGCAGCCATCAGTAGTTTTCTGTGTTTTATACCCTTCAGGCCCGAATTGATTATCATATAAAAGGAATGAAGTGGGTTGTCATAATAGTTTATGTTGACTCCCGCCCTTCCCAGGTATGAGGCCGTTCTTATAACCTTGTCTTCTATTTCCGCTATCCCGTGAAGTGGCTTCATGTTCTCAAATATCTTCATGAATATTTTGTATACTCTCTCACCGCTTTCCTCAGAGAGGTCAAAATGCTCCATTACATCTGAAAGAGAATCTTCAAAAACATTTTCCACATGTTTCCCGTACTCATTTAGTTTTTGGTACAGCACTCCTTCCCTTATACCGACGCCGCTTATTATGACCATTTCCACACCTGTGAAGTTTAAAAGCTCCACCACGGCACAGAGAGCCCCTGTAAAAATATCCGCCCTGGATTTTGAAAGTCCGTTTATCTCAAGCTTATGCAAATAACTTTTTTTCTTCACATAATCAAATACTACATTTACGTCTTCATCTTTCAGACTGTAGTCATGAAGAATATTGAGAGGATATTCACACATTATAGAGTGCACCTTTGCCATATTTCTGATGGTCCCACCTACTCCTACAAGGGGTATATCACCCACCTCTTTCAGCCAGGAAACTTTTTCATATTCTCCTATTATATAGCTCTTGAGTTTTTTCTCTGCATAATCAGAGATTCTCTCTTTTACATTAGCCAGCTGGGCCAGTGTAACCGATCCAAAATTAAGACTTACCCACTTGTGGACTCTCCGCTTCTTAAACCATACCAGCTCTGTACTTGCTCCCCCCATGTCTACGAGAAGACCTTCATCTATATCCAGGCTGTTTGTGGCTCCTAAAAGAGAGTAATACGACTCTTCCTCCCCTGTAAAAATTTTGACCTCCATTTGGAGCTCCTTTTCCACCTTGTCTATGAGAAGATGGGAATTTGTAGCGTTTCTGACTGCTGCTGTGGCAAAGGCTATAATCTCATCAGTTTCATTTTGGGCACATATTCCCTTAAATATCTTCAGGGTGTGATATGCCAGGTCTATTTTTTTTAGCTTTAGTTTTCCTGTGCTGTTCACCCCCTCTCCCAACCTCACACTTTCTTTTACGTCTTCTATCACACAGAAGTTTTTGGCCGGGGTAACCCTAAAAATAACAAGCCTCATGGAGTTTGATCCTATATCTATAATTCCTATTTTTTTCATAATCTACCTCCTGAACAGAGTATAGTTGAGTTTATAAGAGAAAATAACTAAAAACACCCCTGTTAAAATCACTTACTCTATTTAGATAATATTTTACAAAGGATTTTCTGATTTCCTTCGAAAGTTTATTACATAAAAGTTTATGGAGGTCTATTATGCCTGTGATTTCAGTAATAGAAATTTCCCCTACAGCTGTAGAGATGATAATCTGTGAAAAATCAAAAAATAAAATAAGAATTCTGGAAAATATAAGCGAAGAGCTAAATATTTTTCTAGGATCAGAAAAAGTAAACTGCATCTCCTTTGAGAAGGGAAGAAAACTATGTATTATACTAAATAAAATGAAGGCCCTTTCAAAAGACTACGGTGTAAAAAATATCCTCACAGTTACAACAAGCAGTTTTGATACTGTGAAAAATATTCTTTTTATTCTGGATCAGATCAAAATAAAAGTGGGCCTCGATGTTGAGGTTTTTACAAATTTTGAAAAAAAGAAACTCCTTTTTAAAAAATTTCTCGTAAGAAAAAAAGAGATCATCCCTCAGAAAAAAAATACTATGCTTCTCAATATCGGATCAACTACCACTGATTTTTTTATAATAAACGGAAAAAAGCTCATGATAAATGAATCCATCTCCACAGGAGGGTATAAATTTGCAGAGCTCATACAGGAGCATAATCTCACCTCAGAAGAGAGCATGAAATTTATAGAGGAATATGTGGATAATTATCTAGAGGAGATAAAAAAAGAAGCAGGCAGAAAAAAAATAGGGAGTGTGATACTTCTTGGTGAAAGTGAAAATATCTTCACAGGCACTGAGGGAGAGCTCTCTGTATATTCATATGACAACCTTGATAAACTGGTAAACAAACTGAAATCTCAGTCTTTCAGCGGGATAAGTAAAAAATTTGGCACAACCCCTATACAATCTGTGAGAACATATGCCAGACTTTGCCTTTTAAAATATATCTCCTCATATTTTAAAATTTCTGAAACAAAAATTTTCTACTATGACACAAAATATCTCATGGCCTATGAGCACTTTTTCCCAAAAGAAAAAAAGATTCTAGAGGATGAACTTTGGGATCTTACCATACAGGCCGTCATGGATAAGGCAAATAAATTTAGTTTTCACTTGGGGCACTCCACCTTTGTCAGAAAATTTTCCAAAGACTTCTTTGAAGTATTAAGTCCACTTCACAACATGGGGGAAAATGAAAAAAAATATCTGGAGCTGGCATCTTATCTCCACGATACAGGAAAATATATCAATTTCAGTGCCCATCAAAAGCACTCTCAATATATATTAACAAACTCCTTTATTCCAGGACTTGTAGAAGATGATCTGAAAATAATAGGACTTCTGTGCCGCTTTCATAATGTAGATTCTCCAATCAGAGTAGATAACATAGAGAGTATGGAAAGTATTCCATCTCATAAACAGATGGATATCATGAAGCTTGCCGCTATACTGAAGCTAACAGTATCTTTAGACAGGAGTAAGAATCAAAAGGCAAAAGAGATCAATCTGAAGCTCAAGGGAGATGAGATAATAGTGCATGTAGTCACAGAGGAAAACTACCGCATAGAAACTATTTTCTTTGAGCATCAGAAAAAATTCTTTAAAGATATCTTCGGTATCAATCCAGTACTGAAATTAGACAGGAGGCGCCATGGAGAATAATTATAATTACAGTCATTTTTTCAATAGAGAACTCAGTTGGCTAGAATTCAACCAAAGAGTTCTCGATGAGTCAAATGATAACCAGGAACCTCTTTTGGAGAGGTTGAAATTTTTAGCCATTACCTCCTCAAACCTTGATGAATTTTTCATGGTAAGAGTGGCAGGACTTATGGCGCAGTATGAAGAGGGAATGATAAAAAAAGACCTCTCTGGACTAACTCCACAGGAACAGCTGACTGCAATAAATAAAAGAGTCAAAAGATTTGTAAAAGAACAGTATGATTCCTATAACGAGATAATTTCAATACTTCTAAAAAAAGATCATCTGAAAATAAAAACCCATTCTGAGCTGGATAAAAAACAGAAAGAGTATGTAGATGAATTTTATCAAGAGACACTTTTCCCCATACTGACTCCCATGGGCATAGATATCTCCAGACCTTTCCCGCATATCTCTAGCGGGACTCTGAATCTGATAGTAAATATTGAAACGTGGACAGAAAAACAGATATCCATCGTCCAGGTACCCAAGGTGGTTGACAGGTTGTTAGAGCTCCCGTCTAAGTCTAGAAAGGAATTTATCCTTATAGAGGATATCATCCAGGAAAAACTGGGCAACCTTTTTCCTGGATGGAAGATAAAAGAAACCGGGATTTTCAGAATCACAAGAAATGCAGATATGATAATCGATGAAGAGGAAGCAGAAGACCTTCTCATAGAGATCGAAAAAGAAATCCATCAGAGAAAATGGGGAGAGCCAGTAAGGGTAGAGTGCTGTCAAAAAATGCCAGAGAAATCAAGGGAGTTTCTCTTCCAAAATCTGAAAATTTCCAATAATGATTTTTATGAAATATCAGGCCCTCTTGACCTTGCATTCCTTTTTGAATTTATGAATTTTAAGGGGCTTGAAACTTTAAAATATAAAAACCAGCCTCAGAAAAGGTACAAGCATCTGGAAAAGGAATCAATTTTTTCATCTATCAGAAAAGAGGATGTGATCCTGTCACACCCGTACGACTCATTCGAACATGTCTCTGACCTCATAGAGGCCGCTGCCGTGGATAAAAATGTCCTGGCAATAAAACAAACCCTCTACAGGGTAAGTGGTGACTCCCCCATAATCAAATCTCTTATAAACGCCGCCAGGGTCAATAAACAGGTAACTGTCGTTGTAGAGCTAAAGGCCAGATTTGATGAGGAAAGAAATATAATGTGGGCAAAAGAATTAGAAAAGGCAGGATGTCACGTTGTCTATGGTGTCAGAGGTCTAAAAGTTCATTCTAAATGCCTGCTCATAGTAAGAAGAGAGCCCTCTGGGATAAAAAGGTATCTTCATCTGGGTACAGGAAACTATAACAATTCCACTGCCAAACTTTACACAGACCTCTCTCTCCTCACCACAGACGAGGAACTTGCTGCCGATGTGAGCAACCTTTTCAACCTGCTCACAGGTTTTTCCCAAGGATTCCCCTGGAAAAAACTCATAGTAGCCCCAAAGAATATGAGGAATGAATTTTACAGGCTCATAGACAGGGAGATATCCAACACCTTAAATAATAAGAAAGGAAAAATCATAGTAAAACTAAATTCCCTGGTAGACGAAAACATAATAAAAAAACTCTATGATGCTTCCAGAGCAGGAGTAGAAATTATTCTGATAGTCCGAGGGGCATGTTGTCTCAAATCCGGAATCGAGAATATCAGCGATAATATAAAAGTATTCAGTCTTCTGGGAAGATACTTAGAACACTCCAGAATTTACTATTTTGAAAATGGAGGTGACCCAGAGCTGTATCTTGCCAGTGCTGACTGGATGACCAGAAATCTCGACAGAAGAATCGAAACAATGTTTCCCGTAAAAGAATCCTCATCCTATAAAAAAGTCATGGAGATTTTAAACTCTATCTTAGAGGATAACGTAAAATTGAGGTTTCAGGAAAAAGACGGAAGTTATTCAAAAATTAAAAACAATAAAAAACTTATCAGCTCACAGGAATATCTGTTCACAAGATAAGAAAAAAGGGAGATTATTTCTCCCTTTTTTTAAGTGCCTTTTCCAGCTCTCTGATTATTATTTCCATCACCTTCAACCTGGCATAACGCTTTGAATTACCGGGAATGACATACCATTCTGAACTGTCTGTAGACGTCATCGTTACCATATCCTCCACAGCATCTTTGTAAAGATTCCACTTTTCTCTGTTTCTCCAGTCTTCCTCTGTTATCTTCCAGTTTTTATATGATGTCTTCTCCCTCTCCTTAAACCGTCTGAGCTGCTCTTCACTGCTTATATGCAACCAGAATTTCAATACCACGGCACCGTCATCTGACCACTGGGATTCCATGGAATTTATCTCGTGATAGGCCCTATGCCACTCTTCCTCTTTACAAAACCCCTCTACTCTTTCCACAAGGACCCTTCCGTACCATGTCCTGTCAAATATAGTAATATGTCCCCCCTTGGGGAAATCTATCCAGAATCTCCACAGATAATGGTGTCTTTTTTCTGTTTCATTTGGAGCAGCTATCGGAATAACATCATATCCCCTGGGGTCTAGCCTGTCT
>NZ_JBFHGC010000032.1:0-9659 GCF_041583315.1 Ilyobacter sp.
GTAAAAAAATACTTGAATAGACTATCAGATTTGATATATATAATGGCAAGGTATGAGGAAAAGTCTGAGGGGAAACTCCGACTCAAAAAGTGGGATTAAAAAAGGAAGGTTAAAACCTTCCTTTTTTATTACATGGAACTCAAAAGATTATCTTTGAGATTTCTGAATTCAAATAAAATTTCTTTTAAGAGATCTTTGTCTTCTATTGAAAATCTGAAATACTGATTCAGAGTAGTGACAAGTTTGTTCAGCCTTGATTTTGAAACGCCATCCTTGAAAATAAGTACAAGTTTTTCTTTTATTTTCTCTTTAGAAGAGAGTACTTCCTGGAAAGCAGCAATATTGTCTAAATGTTCTTTTATTGTAGCTTCCTTTAGTTCTTTCTCTTTGAGATTCTCCTCAAAGGCCTCTATACTGCAAGTTTTCAAGTCCTCTACAGGAATCTCAGCATTGCTTTCAGATTCCTCATAAACTCCAACAGGTACATTCGATTTTAGAAACTCTATAGCCCCATCTGCGGAATTCCAGTATTCACCAAAATTTTCCCAGTAGTAAAGAAACTTATTCTGAAGGGAGTTGAAAGGAATATACTTATTAGATTCCTCTTTGAAAAAACTGCTCTCTTTTTCAAGCTGTGCATAAACTTTCATATTCTTACTGTTCATGTTAGAAATTAGAGTTTTGGCCTCGTCCAGTTTTCCGATCATATAGAGAGCTAAAATCTCATTGAAAACCATAGACGGGTTTCTGTCTTTGTCATAGTTTTTTGAAACCTCTATAACAGAATGATAGTCATCCATCTCGAAAAGAGTGTCAATAAGAATCTCGCTTACATCCTGCTCGTCGCTTGGATTCAACTTCAAAAGCAGATGAAAAATCTCTTTTGCCTTCTGAGGATTCCCTGCATTTAGTCCTCTCACTCCGACATTATATACAAAAGTCAGAAAATCTCTGTTTGAGCCGTATTTCCAGCAGATCATGCCTTCAGGCTTCAAATCTTCCAAGATTAAATTGACATCTTTTTCTCCCTGATTAAAGAGTTTTAAAACCTTGGGATAGTTCCCTTGGGTGAGGGCTATATCAATGAGAGAGTTGTATGATTCAAAGTGACATTTTAGAGTTTTCACAAGGCTGTTTAGGATACTTTCAGACTTTAGTACATCTTCTTTTTCAAGGGCATCCATTGCCAGATTGTACTTTTCAATATATGTGTTAGCATTATCTGGAAACAATATGATAAATTCATTCTCTGCAGCCCTTTCCAGATTAGGGGTGATTATCAAGTTCTTTTTCTTTATTTTTCTTACCAAAAAAATCCGCTCCTTCTATAAAAAATTACTCCGTATTCTAACATGAAGAGAGATATAATTCAAGGATGCTTACTCTTGCAAGGGTCTTTGAAATAATGTATAATAAACGAAGGATAAAAAATAAAATTCATATGTGAAATAAGAACTACAGCTAATTATCTAAAATATTGAGATAGTTGGCTGTAAAATATTTTTAAGTACATTTTCACAGAATTAATTGAGAGTTTATAAAAAATCCTCCTGTGGTAATTTTATCAGAGGCGATCCCAAGTGTTGGTTTTATTTTATCAAGTTTCACGTAGAAAATAAAAATTTAAGAAGAGGTGTATGCGATGATTGGTTTTACACTTAAAAAAATGCCTCCGTCGAGAATATTGCTGCTGTTTTTTGTTATTGCAATATTTATAGGCAGCTTTCTGCTGCTGCTCCCTGTTTCAGTAACCCCGGGAAATGAGATAGATTATCTTACCTCCATCTTCACCGTTACTTCAGCAGTGTGTGTGACAGGCCTCACAGTTGTAGATGTCAGTAAAGTTTTTTCTCCCTTTGGTCAGGGAGTAATACTTTTTTTTATCCAGCTAGGCGGACTTGGGATAATGACTTTTTCATCTATTTTGTTTATGATGATAGGTAAAAGGATAACTTATCACGAAATGAAAATACTGAAAGAAGACCTAAATGCAGAAAATACCGGTGAAATAATTCACCTCGTTACAAGACTGGTGAGGATTGTTTTTACCATCGAGATTATCGGTACGGTATTTCTGACATTTGAATTTTTGAAGGAGATGCCCTTTAAGAGAGCCCTTCTTTTTGGTATTTTTCACTCTATATCGGCATTTTGTAACGCCGGATTTTCCCTCTTTACAACAGGTCTTGAAGGATATTCCGGAAGCATCGTTATCAACCTTACAATCGCACTGCTCATAATACTTGGGGGGATAGGATTTGCAGTAATAAGCTCCTTTATAAACTACTATAGAACAAAGAAAAAAAGATTTAATCTGAGTTCTAAAGTGGTTATTCTCATATCTACAATACTTACCCTTACAGGGATGGTACTGTTTTTTGCACTGGAATACACAAACCCTCTGACAATAGGAAATATGAATATATTTAATAAGGTCATGGCTTCTTTTTTTCAAAGTGTAACAACCAGAACGGCTGGTTTTAATACGGTGCCAATGGGAAATCTTACTCCGGGATCAATATTTTTATTTTGCATCCTCATGTTTATAGGGGCCTCTCCCGGATCTACAGGAGGAGGGATAAAAACTACCACCTTTGGAGTAATAATGGTCTATGTAGTGGGGATCGTCAGAGGACAGGAAGATATCGAGATGGCCAACAGAAGAATCTCCTGGGAGATACTGAACAGAGCACTTGCTATACTGGTAATCTCAGTGGCATATGTCAGTACTATAATACTCATTATGCTCATGACAGATCATCTGGGGTTCAGCGAGACCATATTTGAAGTTATATCAGCTTTCGCAACTGTGGGCTTGTCTATGGGAGTTACCGCTGATATGAATGAATTTTCAAGAACACTCATAATAGTAACAATGTTAATAGGAAGAGTAGGTCCTCTTACTTTCGCTCTGGCCCTCGGGGAACAGTCTAAGAAGAAAGAGAGAAAATATCCTAAGGAAAATATTCTTATAGGATAAATTTCAATTTTAAATTTATAAATTTTAAATAAAACATATTATCGGGGAAAGGTGAAATTATGGCAAAACAGTATCTTGTTATTGGGTTGGGAAGATTTGGAACAAGTGTGGCAAAAACATTATATGAGGCAGGAGAAGATGTCCTGGCAGTGGATATAGATGAGGATCTTGTACAGGAGGCGGTAAACAACAATATAGTTGATAATGCTGTGACCCTGGATGTGGCTGATGAAAGGGCCATGAAGGAGATAGGAGCCGGGAACTTTGATGTGGCCTTTGTCTGCATCGGTTCGAACCTCCAGTCAAGTATAATAATAACTCTGATACTTCAGGAAATGGGAGTAAAAAGCATAATAGCCAAAGCCGTAAGCAAGAGTCACGGAAAGGTGCTGGGTAAAATAGGAGCTACTAAGGTAATATATCCAGAAGAATACATGGGGAAAAGGGTGGCCTTGCTGGCTATGGAGCCAAACATGATAGAGCATCTGAGGTTTTCTCAGGATTTTCTTCTTGTGGAAATAAAGGCTCCGAGTATATTCTGGGATAAAACCCTGATGGAGCTTGGAATAAGAAATAAATATAATGTAAACATTGTAGGTATCAAGAAAAGCAACGGGTTATTAGATCCCACACCGAGGGCGGACAGTATTATTGAAAAAGATGATATACTTTTGGTAATAACTGATGCAAAAACCGCCAAGCAGCTTGAAGACCTAAAATAGTACAGGAGGAAATAATGTATAACTTTGATGTAATAGTAGTAGGGGCAGGACATGCCGGATGTGATGCAGCTCTTGCAGCAGCAAGAATGGGTATGAAGACGGCTATATTTACAATTACCCTGGATAATATAGGGGTAATGTCGTGCAATCCGTCCATAGGTGGCCCTGCAAAATCTCACCTGGTGAGAGAGATAGACGCCCTCGGTGGTGAGATGGGGAGAAACATAGATAAGACTTTTATACAGATGAGGGTACTGAACACCAAGAAAGGTCCTGCTGTAAGATCTCTCAGAGCTCAGGCAGACAAGCAGCTCTACCATATGGAAATGAAAAAAACAATAGAAAATACCGACAATCTGGAATCTATCCAGGGGATGGTAACTGAGGTACTGGCAGAAGACGGGAAAATAGTGGGAGTAAAAACAAAGGTCGGTGTAGAATACAGGGCAAAGGCTGTAATTATAGCTTCAGGAACCTTCATGAGAGGACTCATACATGTGGGGGATAAACAGTTCAGAGGTGGAAGAATGGGGGAACTCCCTTCAGACGAACTTCCAGAATCTCTTGAGAAGATAGGACTTAAACTGGGAAGGTTTAAAACCGGTACCCCTCCTAGAATTGATGCAAGAACCATAGATTATTCAAAAATAGAGGAGCAGCCCGGGGATAAGGAACTTCTTAAATTTTCAGACAGGACACCGGATTCTGAAGTAGAAGGAAGAAAACAGATACCCTGTCATATAGTCTTCACCAATGAAAAGGTACATGAGACTATCTTAAAAAGCAAGGCTAGATCTCCCCTTTTTAACGGGACGATACAGGGTACTGGTCCGAGATACTGTCCTTCCATAGAGGATAAGGTATTCAGGTACCAGGACAAAACGAGACACCATCTTTTCCTTGAAAAAGAGGGATACGGAACAAACGAAGTCTATATCAGCGGATTCTCCAGTTCCCTTCCCACAGATGTTCAGTATGAGATGCTGAGAAATATAGTGGGACTGGAAAATGCAAAAATAATGAGATATGCCTATGCAATAGAGTATGACTATGTACTACCAGAGGAGCTTAAGTTTTCATTAGAGACTAAAAAAATAGAGGGTCTTTATCTTGCAGGTCAGATAAACGGTACCTCGGGTTATGAAGAAGCAGCTTCGCAGGGGCTGATAGCGGGAATAAATGCTTCCAGAAAAATCCAGGGAAAGGACCCTGTGGTTTTAGACAGGGCAGATTCATATATAGGAACTCTGATCGACGACCTTGTAACCAAGGGGACAAATGAACCCTACAGGATGTTTACTGCAAGAAGTGAGTACAGGCTTATGCTTAGAGAGGACAATGCAGACCTCAGACTTTCTAAGACAGGTTATGAAATAGGACTTTTGCAGGAAAAAGATTTTGAGAGAGTATTGAAAAAAGAGAAAGAAACCTCAGAAATAATAGAAAAACTAGAGTTACAGAATGTAGGCTCATCCAATGAAAGAGTAAACGAAGTTCTTGAAAAGGCCGGAGAACCTGCTCTGAAATCAGGGACTACTCTGAAGGAACTTCTGAGAAGACCGAGAGTAACTTTCCAGGATATAAAATACACTGCAGAACTTATTGAAAATTTTGACCTGAACGGATATTCTAAAGATGCCGAATATCAGGCAGAAGTACAGGTTAAATATGCAGGTTATATAGAGAGATCTCTTAAAATGATAGAAAAACATAAGGCCATCGAGAGCAAGAAGATACCAGATGACTTTGATTATGAAACTGTATCTGGTCTTCCAAGAGAAGCCAAGGAAAAACTAAAGGGAGTAAGACCTATGAATATAGGACAGGCTTCGAGAATATCCGGTGTGTCTCCTGCAGATATACAGGTACTTCTGATAAATCTAAAAATGAGAGGAAAATAAGATGAGAGAATATCTTTTGAAGGGTATAGAGGCTTTGGGTCTGAAATTTGAAGAGGCTATAGTGAATAATCTCGTGGCTTACGCAGACCTGCTTTTAGAAACCAATAAACATACAAACCTCACAGCTATAAGAGATGAAGACTCTCTTATAGAGAAGCATTTTATAGATTCCATGCTTCTCCAGAAGCTGATAGACAAAAATACAGAAACAGCCATAGATATAGGGACAGGAGCCGGATTTCCAGGGATGGTTCTGGCCATATGCAATCCCAAGATCAAGTTTACACTCATGGATTCAGTGGGTAAAAAAACTGATTTTCTGGAAATGGTAAAAAATGAGCTTATGCTGGAAAATGTGGAAGTAGTAAATGACAGGGCAGAAGAGTATATAAAAAATGAAAAAAGAGAGACATATGACCTGGGGCTGTGCAGAGGAGTTTCAAAACTAAATGTCATCCTGGAATATATGATACCTTTTTTAAAGGTAGATGCACTGTTTCTGGCACAAAAGATGGAAGGAACAGGAGAGGAAAATGAATCTGGAAATGCTCTGGAGATACTGAATTCTCAAATAGAGGAGATATATAATTTTCAGCTTCCTTTTAGCAACGATCCCAGAACTATAATAAAGATAAGAAAAAAGAAAGCTACCAGCGGCAAGTATCCGAGAAGAACAGGGATACCTTTAAAAAGACCCCTTTAAAAATTACGGAGGAGCCCATGAAGGACTTACTTAGAAAATATCATAAAGTTTTCGCTGCCTTTGTAGTAGTGATATTAATAATGATATCTTATAGTCTGTACACAACAGTGAGGTACAGTCTTCCTCAGACAGTGAGATCCATCCTCATGAAGGCAGTGGGGCCGGATATAGAGATGAAATCTATTCAATTCAAAGAATTTGGCCGTATAGAGGCTAAAGGGGTCACTCTGAAAGACGGGGAAGAGCTCATCCTTTCTGCACCTAAAGTGGAAGTGAGATACACCTTTAAAAAAATAATAAGAGGACGTATCGACAGCATCGAAGTGGAAAACCCGAAAGTCTGGATAACCCGTAATGCAAACAACGACATAAACATAGTGGAGGCCTTTTCAAAAGATTCTTCAGATGACAGCCCTTCTACCTCTAAGGCAGGAACAGGAGTTCCCATAGATATTATAACAGTAAGGGGCGGAGAGCTTTTATACAGGGACACGGCCTATGATAGACCCATAGAAAAAAAGGTGAATAATGTCAAAGGTTATGTTTTCTTCCATAAAACAAAAGGAATAAACCTTGATTTTGACGGGAATATAGGGGAAGAAAAATACAGGTTTTTATTTGATAATAATGACAAGAGATATTCTCTGGGGATAAAGCTGGGAGATGTAGAGATAACTGATGATCTGATGCAGTATGCATACGACTCTGATGATCTGACATACCTTTCAGGGACGGTAAACCTAGACCTGACCCTAGAACCTGATTCTTTTACAGGAAGCGGGGATTTCCGCAAGGCCAGTGTGACTTATGAGGGCCTTCAGGGAACTCCTGAAAATATAAGTGGAAATGTATCTTTTAACGGGGATAAGATATATGTGAATTCAGAATACGACTTTGACGGAGAAAAAGGACAGTTTCTCTTAAGTCTTGTAAGGGGAGAGGGACTCGACCTTGATTTTTACTTTAAAGAGGTGGATTATGCTTTCCTTGAAAAATATGATCTCCTGAGAGAGCAGAAGCTACCACTTGAAGGAACTGAGTTTGATCTTGTCCATGTAAATCTTAATTTCAATAAAGATTATGACCTGGCAGTCAAGGTTGATTTTAAATCCCCGGAATACGTTTTTAAAAATTTAAAAGGCGAAAATATTCAAGGAAGATTCCGATATGAAAAGGAAAAGTTTTATTTTGATGATGTGAATTTACTTGGGTATTTTGAAAATACTGCTTTTCCAGTAAAAGGGACTATGGACCTAAACTGCGTCTTCGATAAAAAAGGCGGGAAACTACAGTATAAAATTTTAGATATAGAGAGTAAAACAAATCTGGAAAAAGCCACGGGAAATGTTTATTTTGATTTTAATAATAAAAAAATTAATTTCGATATGAATTCCAATCTGATCTCTTTTAAGGGAGATGTGGACACCGGTAAAAAACTGCTATCCATAAGACAGAATTCAGAAGATGTCCTTGAAGTAACTGTAGAAGGCAGGGACTATGAAAATAAAAGTAATCTGGAAATAATATATGACTATGGAGAAAAAACTTTTCTTCTGGGAAAGGGTAAAATCAATATAAAAACAGGTGAGCACGAAGTTAAGGCAGATATTTTTGCAATAAAAGATAACTTTAAGGTGAGTTCTCTGGTTTACACAAAAGGAGACAGTGAGATCACAGGAGAGGGTCAGATAAATGTAAAAACAATGGAGTACAGCCTGAACTTTGCCACCATAAATACGGATATCAGCTCTTATTTTGAGGTGCCGAACCTTTATCTGAAAGGGGATTACAAAGGAAGTATAGAGGGTAAAAACCTTGAATTTCAAGGGGATATAAATGTCAAAAAATTAAATGGAAAATATTTTGTAGAATTTAATAACCTTGAAGGGGATATATACGTCAAATATGACGGAAAGCTTAAAGGATACTTCAAAGGGTATCTAGACAAGCTGTCTTACTTGGATACCTCCTTTTATGATTTTCAGTTTGATGGCAACCTAGAGGATAATTTTTTAACCATAAGGGAGTTTGGGAACAACATTTTGACAATTAACGGTACCTATAATATAATTGAATCAAATGTTGATTTTCAATATAAGATATCAGAACTTTCCAATAAAAAGTTGAACTTTCTTCACGTAGATTTTAATGCAGATAAAATCCAAGGGAATGTGAAAGGTCCTCTGAGTAACATAACTGCTGAAGCTCTTTTAGAAGGCGTTACAGTGAACTTGGAGAGGGGCAAAAATCTAAAACTTTCAGGCAGGGTAGATTTTAATGACAAGACTGTAAAATTTAAAAATTTAAAGATTAATGAAAACTTACTAAATGGAAGTTATAGAGTTGACGACAAAAGTTACACTATGAAACTAAATTTATTTGAAGAAAATCTTCCCGGGTACTATGGAGATATAAATCTCAAATATCGTGTCATGGGTGAGGTTTATCTTTGGGGCTATGGAGACAACATCCGTAGTTTTGGAAAGATTTCTGCAGACAGGGTGTATCTCCGTGGAAAGAGATTTCCAGATGTATATATGGAAGGAAGCTTTTTAGGGAAAACAGGCGAAGAACTTGGTAAAACAGGGCACATTGACCTGAGCAGAGTAGTGCTTTTAAATGATGCAGGGGAAGATATTTTAGAAGCCAAGGCAGATCTGGACTTGAAAAACAGATATCTTGACCTTCAGAGCACTAAAAATCAGTTGGATCTGTCTAAAACGACCTATCTTTTTCCTTATACAAAGGAAGAGGGGGAGATGGACCTGGATTTTAGAGTCTGGGGACCTTTGGATAAATTGATGTATAAGGTTAATCTGGCCGGGGATACTATAAATATTTCAGACATAAAGTTAGATAATATAGTCGTAGACATGACAGGGGATCTGGAAAAATTCAATCTTAATAAATTTAGTTTGGATTATTTGGGGAATAATCTTAGTGCCGAAGGAAACCTGAAATTTAAGCCTTTTAATTATGATTTTGATATAATCTCTTCTGAAATAGATCTAAAACTCCTGAACTTGTTTCTTTTCTCCTCCGGGGTAGAGAAAATAGAGGGAAGGTCAAAAATAGATATCCATTTAAACAATGAAAAGAATAAAGGTCGTTTTTATGTGGAAAATTTGAAAGGTGAGATACCAAAATATGGTATACTTCTTCAAGATGTTAATTCAGACATAAGGTTAGAAAACGATCGTATATTTATAGAGAAGTTTAAGGGGAATGTAAACAACGGAGAACTTTCTCTCGAAGGTTACCTAAAAATTCCTGATATTGAAGAGGTTAAAGATGATTTTGATCCTATGACCTCATTGGATTACTCTCTGTCCTTGAAGATGAACAAGGTGAGA
>NZ_JBFHGC010000033.1:0-9651 GCF_041583315.1 Ilyobacter sp.
CCTATTGATTTTATTATTTGAATTATTATACATTAATATTATCCTATTGTCAACGATGGCAATACCCCAAAGGGTGCAGGGATATTTTTTTATGAAGCCTGTGAACTTGCAAAGTGGAAGATTTTGTGGATATAATAAATTGAAAATGATATAAAAATTCATTGTGTTTTGGGAGATGCAATATGACTAAAAAATCCGGAATTTTTAAGCATTATGAAGAGATCACCGAAATTCTCAATAAAATATCTATTTTTGGTGGCCTGTCACAGGAGCAGTTAAAAAGGATATTTCCACTTTTAAAAAAGAAAAAATATAAACAGGGGGAATTTATTTTTAAAAAGGGAGATTCACCTGAAAATATTTATATTATCCAAAGCGGAAAAGTAAAAATTGTAGAGGAGATGAAGGAGGAAACTTTTCAGATAGTGGAATTTGATACCGGTGATTGTTTTGGTGAGACAGAGCTTATAGGGATATTTCCCTATATAGCTTCAGCTGTAGTTTCTGAAGACGCAGTTCTTATTATTTTAAATAAAAAAAATATTTATTCACTTTCCAAGGAAGATATAAAACTTTTCAGCATGGTTATATTAAATATCGCCAGGGAGTCCTGCCGCAGGCTTGCAGTTGCAGATAAGGATATGTTTCGGCTAATGAGGGAATATAAACAATCTCAGAACTTATAATAGAAAAAGGGAGTATATACTCCCTTTTTCTAACATTCAGCATATATTGAAAATACTATATCTCCCCAGACAATGGCTTTATCAGATTCTAGTGTAACTATGATCTCTTTGCTTTCTTCTGATATTTTTTTAGCACATTTATTAAAATTTAAAAGTATGTCTTCATGGATGTTTTCTGTATTTTTATGAATCTTTTTTTTGCACTGAAAATTATCTATATTCTCAATAAAACTGTCTCCTTCTAAAGAAACGATAATACTGACTTTGTCTACTTTGTTTTTTTGTGAGAGTTTTTTTATTCTTACAGCGGCTTCTATCATGTCTCCCCCTGCTATTTCTTCAGGAATGTCAAAAGAAAATTTACAAATTTTGGCAGGATTATTTTGAGCAAACTTGAAATTGTAATGGTTGAGAGTCTGTTCTCCACATATATCAATAGACATCAGCCTTTTTACTTCTTCTGTATCGTCAGTTTTACCAAGAAGATACATGAGTTTTGTCAAAGCTGCTTCCGGAGTAAGGTCCAGTCCGCTTACTACCCCTGCGTCCAGAAGTTTGGTGCTTGCTTCATACATTCCCATTTTTACAGTACCTGTGGTGCACTGGGTTATGTTTATTACCACGATACCTTTAGATGTGATGAAGTTTATAACATCTATAAAATCCTCATTAGTGGGAGCATTTCCGTTTCCGTAGGTCTTTAATATAACTCCTTTTACGTCCTCTATGCTTTCAAATATATTCATTAGGTATGATGGCTTTAATCCTGGAAAGATTTCAATAATAATAACTCTGTTGTCTAAGGCAGTCTCTATGTGGAAATTACCTTCGTTTTTTTTCAAAAGTTTATTTTTTTTGATTCCCAATTCTGCTCCGGCTTCTCCCAAAGATGGGTAATTTGGTGAAGAAAATCCAAAATAGTTTCTGGCATCATTTTTTCTGCTTCTGTTTCCCCTGAGGAGGGTATCTCTGAAAAATATGCATACCTCAGGTACAAGTCTTATGCCGTAGAACTCATTTCCTGCTATTTGGATGGCAGTAATTAGATTTTGGAGGGCATCGCTCCTAGGTTTTTGCAGAGGCACCTGCGCTCCTGTTATAATAACCGGCTTGTCCAAATCTTTCAGCATAAATGATAAGGCAGAGGCTGTATAAGACATGGTGTCAGTACCGTGAAGTATTACAAATCCTCTATACTCATTATAATTGCTTTCAATTACTTCGGCCATTTTTACCCAGTTTTCCGGGGATATGTCAGAAGAATCTATAAGGGTCTCAAACTGGTAATAATCAGTGGCAAGACCTTCAAGCACAAGGTGTTCCTTTGCAATTTCATCCCAGTTTTCTGCAGGTCTTAGTGGGCTCATGGTATTTCCCTTTTCACTGTGAACCATCCCTATTGTACCGCCTGTGTTAATAATAAGAACTTTGTCTAACATTTATTCCTCCCTTTAAGATCAAAAAGATTGTTTTTATTCAATTAATTTTTAAAAGATTTTTTTTATTCTGTCAGATTGAGTATACATTTCTTTTGAAATAACTTCAATCAAAATTTTGTGTCTTTATAAATTTTTAAGGTAAAGTGTCGGGAAAGGTGTTTCCTGTATATATCTTTTGAATTTATAATGTTGATAAAGATTACAAGGTGAAAATTTCGTTGGATAAAATTCTTAAATTTAAATCTCTTGTGTCTATTATAATTATATAGTATACTTTTTGTAAAACTGTTTTTTGGGGGGATCTGATGAAAATCAAAGTGAACCGAGAGGAACTTATTAAAGTCCTTTCAAATCTTTCTGTAGTTGTGAGAGAAAATACAATAAGACCTGTTTTATCAGGGACAAAATTAGAAGCAAAAGACGGAATGGCCGTTTTTACAGGATCAAATCTTGAATTTAGCTATATATCCTCTATTCCTGCAGTAGTTGAGACAGAGGGAGTTACTGTTTTTAAGATACCTCTGATCCTTGAGTACATCAAACTTTTAGATGAGGAAGAACTTGAGATGATTGTGAGTGACGGGAAACTATCTATTCACAGAGCCGAGTTTTCAATCATGGAGTGGGAAGACTATCCTGAGATAAAAGAGAATGAGTCAGACGACCTTTTCCAGCTTGAGAGCGACAAAATAATATCTGCTTTTGAGAAAGTGAAGTTTTCAGCATTTCCAACTGTGGACAATCTTGCAATAAACTGTATAAGAATGTCATGTGAGTCAGAAAATTTAAATTTTGTATCTACAGATTCCTACAGGCTCACAAAGTATACAATGCCTGCCTTGTGTGAATCAAATCAGGAGATATCAATACCCCTAGAGAGTGTAGGGATTATCTGTAAACTTTTAAAGGATTCAGAGGAAAGCGCCTGTTTCGGAGTAAAAAATGCAGTTCTCACTGTAAGGTCCGGAAATTCATATATGTCCACAAGACTTATAGAGCTTCCATTTCCAGATTACAGATCTATTTTTAAAAGTATGTCCTATACAAAACAGATAGAGCTCAATACAGATGACTTTAAAAAATCTATGAAAAAAGTTCTGACTGTGGCAAAAAGAAATATAGAGACAAAAAACGGTGCCCTTTTTGAATTTAAAGGCAACAAACTGGTTTCTACAGTTTCTTCAGGAAGTGCCAAGACTGTGCAAAAGCTGGATACTATAAAAGATGGAGATGACTTTAGGGCATCTTTAAATGTAAAATTTATCTATGACTTCATAGGTAATATTCAGAAGAATAGTATAATAAAGGCCACAAACTCAAGCTCTATGTTTATTTTAGAAGAGACAGACAACAGCAGTTATACATATGTGCTCATGCCTTTGGCTTTGAGGGATTAGTGGGGTTTTACCCCACTTTTTTAAACTTCAATTTTAAATTTTGAGGTGACGCTTTGAATAAATATTTTGTTTATTTTATATTGCTCCTTCTCACTAAGTATCTTCATTTTTTCTTTTTTGAAAGGAAACTTGAGTTTTCAGGAGCTGTTTTTACCCTTTTTTTACTTATTTTAATAGATAAAAGAGTAAATTTTTGGAAGCTTGCGGGGGTATTTACACTGATCTTTTTTATTGATGTTTTTATATTAAACTGGGTTTTTCTGGGACTTTCTGTCAAAGAGGCTTATAACCTGGCTTTTCCTGCAGCTTATTACTATTATGCTTTTTTGTTTATCTGTATCATTGTGGATATAAGCAGACTGAATCACGAAAAAAAGATGCTGTCTCTTTTGGCAATAGACTTGGTATGCAACCTGTTAGAGCTTGTGGTCAAGGAAAGTTTCTCCTACCCATTCATAAAATATGTGGTTATAGGGATAACTGTGAGAGGGGTAATGGTGTATCTCATATTTCTTGCCTACAAAAAGAAGGAGTTTATAGTACTTCAGGAGGAGCATCAGAAAAAATATCTGAAACTTAATCTCATGGCCTCAAATCTCGAGGCAGAATCCTTTTATTTAAAAAAAATGTCCTCTAATGTGGAAAGCCTGATGAAAAAATCCTATGATTCATACCAGAATGTAGCCACAGTGGAAGAGGCCAGAGGGTATTTCCTGGACCTATCCAGGGAAATACACGAACTGAAAAAAGACTATACCCGAGTCATAGCAGGACTAGACAACCTCTTCAATAAATTTGAGCAGGAAGAAACCCTTGGTCTTTCGAAAATAGGCGAAATAATAAAGAGTAACACAAACAGATATCTCATAGAGCACAAACTTGACATATCTATAGAAGTCAAGTTTCGTGATGCTTTTAAAGTGAAGTATTATCATAAAATTTTTATTATAATAAACAATTTGATTATTAATTCTATAGAATCACTCAGTGAAACCAGTGGCGGAAGGCCAGGGATAGGTGAAATAAAAATATCTCAGTACAGTGACAGGAACTTCATATATATTTCAGTTTCTGACAACGGCCCCGGAATTCCCGAGCCTTTTATTGACCTTATTTTTAATCCGGGATTCACTACAAAATTTGACAAAAAAACAGGGGAATCTTCAACAGGAATGGGCTTATCTCATGTAAAAAATACCATAGATGAGATGGGTGGAAGTATGGAGATAATCTCATCTCCTGAAAATGGAACCAGCTTTAAAATTCAACTTCCCATTGGAAGATTTAGAGGTGATGCAGATGAAAAAAAGAATTCTTATAATTGATGATGACATATCCATAAGGACAATGCTTCGCTATATAATAAACAAAAATTCCCTGGGAGATGTGATAGGTGAGCTGTCTACAGGGGATGATGCCTCAAAATGGGTAGATATCTATAACCCTGATATTGTACTCATCGATTTTCTTCTTCCTGGTAAGGACGGAATAAAAATAATGGAAGAGTGTGCATCCTTGGGATATAGGGGTAAATTTGTAATGATATCCCAGGTAAAGGACAGTGACATGGTTGGAGAAGCTTACAGAAAAGGGATAGTTTTCTTTATAAATAAGCCTATCAATGAAATAGAAGTAATGAGTGTCTTGAAAAACATTGTAAAAAATATAGAAATTGAAACCTCTATGGAGATTATTAAAAATACTCTCGTAAATATAAATCCTCCTAGAGAGATCAAAAATAACATAAACGAAGATCTCATGAAGGTATTCTCTGATTTGGGAATAATTTCTGAATTTGGTATAAATGATCTTAAAAACGTTATCTTATCAATAGTTAATTTGAAGAAAACCGATCACTCTTATAATTATCAGCTGAAAGAGATATTTCATGAGGTGGTGGATAATTATAAAAAGAATGACAGAAATGAAATTAACTTTAAAAGTTTTGATCAGAGGATAAGACGGATAGTATACAAAGCCTTTGAGAATATATGCCAAAGGGGATCTGAGGACTTTTATGATCATGTTTTTACTGAATACTCCAGCATACTTTTTGATATAGGTGAGGTAAGGAAGGTTATGAGCAGCTTAGATGGGAAAGAAGTGAAAAAGGGAAAGATAAACCTTAAAAAATTTATAGAGGGAATAATTTCAAAAATTTATTAAATAACTTTACTACTGTATAGTTATTTCCGGTAGATTATGGTAACCTGCCTTTATACTCTTAATATAAAGACAGGACCCCTCTAGATAAGAATATGGCCTTATTCTTATTATTAAATATTGTCCTGTCTTTAATAAAAAAAAACCATAATGATTTTTATATAAAATCAATTGAAATTAGATTCAATTAAAAGAGAGAGATCCTTGCCTCTCTCTTTTTTTGTAGTATTTTTTTAGATTTTATCTTATGACGGGGTTCTGCTAGTATTTATAAAAATAACTTCCCCCTATAAACTCTTTTAAAATAGAATCATCCGGTACCAAGTTGCTGTCTATCTCCCTAAAATAATTTAGAAACTTGATAAGCCTCTGAGATTCCTCATAAAATATACTTCCTGGTGCTACTTTTTTCAGTTCTCCATGAGCATATTTTTTTAATACTCCCAGCTCATAAATAAGATTGGAGTCAAATATTGCATCAGCCTCTTCCTGGAAGGGAAAGATATTTTTTTCCTCTCCGCGTCTCACAGATTCCCACATATTAAGTGTTCCTTCTGCACTTGTACCTCTAGACAAACTGTCTCTCACTATCCTTCTCAGTTTTCTTACTTCACTTGTCGGGATTCTGTTATGGTCATCGATGTTCAGTGTAGTAAGGCAGCTTATATATATTTTGTATTTGTGTTCTTTCGGTATCTCCCGAGTCAGCTCTTCATTTAGTCCATGTATTCCCTCTATAAAAATGATTCCATTTTTAGGTAATTTTGTTTTTTTCCAAATCTTTTCTCTTTCTCCGCTTAGAAAGTTGTATTTTGGAATTTCTACCTCTTTACCCTCCATGAGATCTTTCAAATTTTTGTTTAAGAGATCTATATCCAGTGCTTTTATGGATTCAAAATCCTTTTTTCCGTTTTCACCCAAGGGCAGTAAATCTCTCCCCCTATAATAATTATCTAAGGAAATTACCAATGGTTTTAGTCCGCTTACCCTGAGGTGTATAGCCAGTCTTTGTGTAAATGTAGTTTTTCCAGATGAAGATGGCCCAGCTACTGTGACTAGCTTTATTTCTTGTTTTTTAGCTATTTCATCAGCAATAAATGAAAGTTTTTTGTGATGCAGAGCTTCATTTACCATTATAAGTTCTGCTATTTCATTGTTTATAGTTTTTTCATTCAGAGCACCTACATCTGAAACTTCCATTATCTCGCCCCAGTTTTCCGATTCATGAAATATTTTTGCAAGTTTTGGGTGGTCAGTTTCCACAGGGATTCTGTAAGGGTCGCTCTGAAATGGATATTTGAGAATAAATCCTCCGTTATAAGGCGACAGATCAAATAGATTTAGGTATCCCGTGCTTTTTAACATACCATTATGATAGTAATCATAAAAACCTTCCATCTCGTATACTCTCAGGTCCACCCAGTCGCTGTATTCGATAAGTCTTCTCATATCAGGTCTGTTATATATGCAGTCATGTTTTTGAATATCACAGAGAGGCATGGTCACAGAATGGATTGGGATATCCTCTCTTATAAGGGCACTCATCCTGTTTTTTATGGCCAGTATATCTTCTGATTTAATTTTAGGATCTTTTAGTATCTCACCATAGATTCCCTTATTGAGAGAATGGTGTATCTTTACCTCTGCTTCTGGGAAGAGATCATAAGTTGCTTTGATCAAAATAAATTTTAAAGTTGTGTAGTAGTTTCTTTCGTTATAGTTTTCCATAGTATTCTCCCTTCAAGTATCAATCTTTTTTATACCCCAGTATTTTTAATCCTCCTTTTATGCATTGTATATCTAACGGAAAGTTTGGACCTTTTTCTCCGTCTAGGTCTGTAGAAATTGGTTCTTTACACTGTAGATATAATCTGTCTGTTCTAAAGTAAATAACTCCCTTGGGATTTTCAAGGTGTTCTTTCTTTAAAAATTTAAAAAATGATATGAGAGCTTCGGTCATTATTTCGGCTTTTACTATGACAATATCTAAAAGACCGTCATCTGGCTCTGATTTATATGCTATGTTTATGTTGCCGGCACTTTTTCCGTTAAAAGCGAAGATAATAAGTGAGTGCCCATCATATTTGAGTTCTTCCGACTCCACAGATATCTGAAGTCTTTTAAAATTTGGAATTTCGATAATACCACCGAAATAATATGCCAGTTTTCCGATTGTGTTCTTAAGATTGACATTCGTCTTTTGGGATATGTCTGTAAACAAACCTGTACTGGCGACATTTACAAAATATTTGTCATTTACTTTTCCAAGGTCAATTAGCTTGACTTGGGAACTGATAATCTGCTCACAGGCTTCAGATATATTTTTTGGCATCCCCAGGCATGTTGCAAAATCGTTTGCGGTGCCAGTAGGTAGTATAGCTATGGGAAGGTCAATTTCCATTTTTTTTATTATATTTATTACCTGGTTTACAGTCCCGTCTCCACCTGCAATGATAATGTGATCATATTCATCGGTAATATTTTCAACAGCTTCTTCTATTCTGGCTTCAAAGCTTATTCTAAAAGGCTCTACAGTATAACCGCTTTGCTGATAAACTTGAAAGATACTATCCAAATCTTTTAATATTGAATTTTCACCAGAATAGGGATTGTATATTAGTTTTACCCTTTTCATTTTTCCTCCTGAATAAATTTTTTTAATTAAAAAGAGTATTATTAGGATAATCTTATTAAATAACTACTCATAATTCTTTTGTTTTCCTTTATTAGACTGTGTTAAAAGAGAGATTGGCATAAAATTATTATAATTCAATCCAGATAAAAATCTTTTATCTATCACATATATTATCATTAAAAGTGCTATAGAAAAAATATAAGATACTGTTTTGAAAAAAAACCTTTGACATTTTTAGTTAAATTGATTATTATTATTTTAATAAAAATTTAATTAAGTCGGATGAAGGTATTGGGAGAGAGCTGTTAACACAGCCACCGAAGGAGTAAAACTCTCAGGTAAAAGGACCTATACTGGACGAGCCTCTGGAGAGAATTGGTTAATTCTAGTCACCGAAGGAGTAAAACTCTCAGGTAAAAGGACAGAGGAAAACAGGCATGGCGTGTTTTCTAGAGGCTACATTTTTTGTAGTCTCTTTTTTTATTACGCCCCTTCTGCCATCTGACAGATAAGGGAGGAAAAATGAAAGAAATTTTAGGACAGTTGGACAGCATCATATGGGGGTTTCCTACACTTTTTGTACTTGTAGGAACAGGTATTTATCTTACGGTAAACTTAAAAGGTATCCAGGTTTCAAAGCTTGTAACTTCTTTTAAGCTTCTTTTTGAAAAAGAGGACACAACTGACAAAAAAGAGGGAGACGTATCTGGTTTTGCAGCTCTTTGTACAGCTCTGGCAGCGACTATCGGTACAGGAAATATCGTAGGAGTGGCTACTGCAATAAAGCTAGGAGGTCCAGGAGCAATATTCTGGATGTGGATCGCTGCTTTCTTTGGTATGAGTACAAAGTTTGCAGAAGGATTTTTGGCAATTAAATACAGAGTAAAAAAAGACGGAGAGTATGCCGGGGGACCGATGTATTATATCGAAAGAGGTGCCAATAATAAATTTTTAGGGAAGGTATTTGCTTTCTCCGGAATCATGGTTGCTCTTTTGGGGATAGGGACATTCCCGCAGGTAAATGCCGTTGTAGAGGGGGTAAAGGGAGCAATAGGAATACCAACTATTGTAACTGGTGTAATACTTACTGTGGCAGTTGCTCTTGTTACTTTTGGCGGAATTAAAAGAATTTCCCAGGTAGCATCATTCCTCGTTCCTTTTATGGCTGTATTTTATATATTAGGTGGAGTAATAATAATGGCATCAAACCCTGCCGCTACAGGATCTGCTATATCACTTATAATAAGCTCTGCTTTCAAGGGAAGCGCAGCTGTAGGTGGATTTGCAGGAGCAGGAATAATGATAGCTATGAGAGCAGGTGTGGCCAGAGG
>NZ_JBFHGC010000034.1:0-9632 GCF_041583315.1 Ilyobacter sp.
GGAAGATTTCTTACAGCAGGGATAATAATGGGTGCAGGTCTAAAAGGGGACGATCTTATGACTCTCAGGACTGATACAGACGGTCCTCTAAATCACATGATTGTGACTTCAGATGCCATTGGAAGAATCAAGGGATATGTTTCCAATCCTGAGGCAGACCTTCCTCTGAAGGCAAATGGTCAGCCTGATGTAGGTGGACTAATAGGTAAAGGTATGCTGAGAGTAATAAAGGATATGGGATTAAAAGAACCTTATGTAGGGGTTTCAAATATACAGACAGGGGAAATAGCAGAAGATATAGCTTATTATTATTATACTTCTGACCAGGCTCCCACGGTTCTTGCAATTGGAGTGTCGCTGAATGAGGATCTTTCCATAAAAAATGCAGGAGGGTATATGATTCAGCTGTTACCTGACTCAGAAGATCATTTTATAGACAAACTAGAAGCTAAAATAGGTGCTATAAGGCCTGTGACAGAGCTTTTTGACGGTGGAATGACACTGGAAAGAATATTAAAACTTCTCTATGAGGACATGGAAGATGAAAAAGGTGAAAAACTTATAGAGGAATATGAGGTCTATGAGGAAATAGAGACAAAATACAGCTGTAACTGCGACAAAGAGAGATTCTATAAGGGACTTGTTACCCTAGGGAAGGACCAGCTTGAAGAAATTTTTTCTGAAAAGGAAGATTTAGAGGTAGAATGTCACTTTTGTAAATCAAAATACTCTTTCAAGAAAGAAGAATTTGAAAACATAATGAATTAACAAAAAAAACGGCGGATAATCCCACCGTTTTTTTTTGTTCCTGACTTTATTCTACAATATTTGTAAGGGTACCTATTTTTTCTATTTCACATACAACCTTGTCCCCGGGTTTTAAGAATTTGAAAGGTTTGAAACCTAGTCCCACTCCAGAAGGAGTTCCCGTAATAATTATATCTCCCTTACGAAGATACATCCCCTTCGAAAGATCACTTATAATTGTAGGGATATCAAAAATCAGCATTTTTGTATTTGAATTCTGACGGAGCTCATCATTGATACTGCACTTTATATCCAGCTCCACAGGGAAAGGGATGTCACTTTTATGGACGATCACAGGTCCCATAGGGCAGAAAGTCTCCAGGCATTTACCTTTGAACCACTGTCCGTGTTTTCTCTGTATATTTCTGGCTGATATATCATTCACGATGGTGTACCCGAATATATAATCTTCAGCCTCTTCTGGTTTTATGTCTATACCGTCTTTTCCTATTATTATACCCAGTTCCACTTCATAGTCGATCATCTCTGTGATCTCTTTGTGGCTGAGGATAGTGTCCCCGTCACCTATTGCAGGGTTTGCTATTTTTGAAAAATAGATGGGGAATTTTGGAATGTTGTCTTCCGACCCATTTAGCCCCACTGTCTCTTTGGCGTGATCCAGATAATTTTTTCCAAGGCAGAGAAGGTTTCTTTTGGGATATTCTATAGGAGCAAGAATTTTAACATCAGCAAGATTTGAAGTAGCTTCATTTTCACTGATAAATTTCTTTAATCCTTCTAAAATAAACTCATCCCAGCCATCTAAAAGTTCATTGATATCTTTTGGTTTTTCCAAGCCCTTGGAAGAATAAAACTCACTTATATCTAAGATAGAGTCTTGATTCTTAAGGATTCCTACTTTTTTTTCGTTTTTTTCCAGGTAGTAAATAAATTTCATTTTGACACCTCCGTATATTTAAACCATTTTTTTCATAATTTTGAGCGCTTCTTTTTTCTATAATATAATACAAACAGGAAAAATACCAAAACTATATTTTACTTTAAATATACAGGAGGTCATATTACAACTCTATTTGGTAGATTTTTTCTATTTTTCCACCTAAAAAATTTTCTGCCACTTCTTTAAATTTTTTTATCTCACCACTGACATAAAATTCACAGCTTCCATTATCATTTTCATTAATTTCCAAAGAATTTAAAAGAAGTTCTTTTTTTAGAAAAACTGCAGTTTCTTTTGCCGGATCCACAATGTTTCCCTTAAAATATCTGGCTATAGTTTCTCTGATAATTGGATAATGGGTACATCCTAGCACCAGTGTATCCACTTTTTTAGAGATACTGTTTATATAGGTTTCCACAACAGCTTCATTTTCTATAGTATTTTTCCATCCTGCCTCAATAATGGGACACAGCTGAGAACAACCTTTTTGAACTACTGATATCTTTGGATTAAGCAGGTTAAAAGATTTTTGGTATGCGTTCATGGCCACAGTTGCAGGGGTAGCAATAACCCCTATACAGTTATTTACCGTGGTTTCAGAGGCTGTCTTTGCACCGGCCTCTATGACTCCTATTACAGGAATGTGAGGGAACCTGTTTTTTAGAGTTTCCAATGATGCAGCTGTTGCGGTATTGCAGGCTATTACAATGGCATCCACCTTGTTTAAAACCAGAAACTCTCCTATTTTCAGGCAAAGTTCTCTTATATTTTCTACTGTTTTTTCTCCATAAGGGGCATTTTTATTGTCTCCGTAGTATATTATCCTCTCTTTCGGAAAAATCTTATTTATCTCTTTCAGTACTGTAATTCCACCGACACCAGAATCAAAAACTCCGATTTTTGCCATAATACTTCATCTCCTTTAGAATTTCTAAAATTGCCGATAAAAATAAAAAAGGCCAGACATCTCCTTAATAAAAAGAAGCATATCTGACCTTGAATTTGCGCGGTTATCCCTATACAAATAAGAGTATGAAAGCTTGATAATTTTTATATTTAGTTTTGGGTTAAATTAAGTTTTTTAAATTTATTGAGGCACTCTTTGTAAGCCACAATTATAGATTTTTGCGAGGAACCATGGTAGGAGCTGGTTATTCTTTCAATAATATTGTCTTCATCCTGAATATTTTCCCCGCAGAATATCTCAGAAAAAATCTTTCTGGTGAGGTCCATCTGCACTGTGGCATCTACTTCTATTATTTCTCCGGTTTTCTTGTTCACAAGCATTCCCACGCAGAGCAGCGAAAAAAGTTTGGTTATAAGGCTGTTTGAATGGGTTCTGCCGTGACCAGTCAGGTATACTTTTTCGTTCAAATTATACATTAGATTCCTCCAAAAAAAATGGACAGACTTCTCCTACTCTAATTTGAGTAGGCAGGTCTGACCGAGTTTATCGTAACAGTAATAAACAAGTGTATGAAATGCCGTCAAAAGTCTTTTTTAAATTTTATTTCTTAATCATAATATATACTTGAAAAAAAATATTTTGTCAATGGTTGTGAGGTACTTTATAAAAATATTGATATTAAAGCCCTAGTGGAATTGACACGGTTAATAACTATGTGATACTATATTCATTATATAAATACAGAGCAAGGCTAAGGTAAAAAATTACTCTGAAAAAGACAGTGTATTTTATTAATCCATAGACAAAGGTTTATATTTATGATTTAATTAAGTACACTTACTAAATTATATTATTATGATTGAACTTATGCTTAGCTTCAGGAGTTTTCCAGGGGAATTTTTAAATTTTACTCAGAGCTTTGACTGCTTAGATATATTACTTTAAGCGGTTTTTTTATTTAATATAACCGACAGAGTGTGGGTATTTTTTTTTTAGAAATACATCAAGAGTGTTAATATTTTAAATAGACAGATATAAATAAAAATAGAAGAAGGGGGAGTAGTAATGGCAGGAATTGAGACACTTTTTACCTTTGGGATCTATATGACATTTCTCATAGGTGTAGGGGTTTATTTTTATAGTAAGACAAACAATGTAGAGGACTATCTCATAGGTGGAAGAGGGATGGGATCATGGGTAACAGCACTTTCTGCACAGGCTAGTGATATGAGCGGATGGCTCCTCATGGGGCTCCCTGGAGCGGTGTATCTATCCGGAATAAATCAGCTGTGGATAGCAATAGGACTTCTGGTGGGAACCTACCTAAACTGGAAATTTGTAGCACCGAAGCTAAGGGTTCAGACAGAAGAAACTGATACAATGACTATTTCGACATTTTTAGAAAAAAAACTCGGAGACAATACCGGGCTTATAAGAAATTTTTCAGCTATAGTGACGCTTTTTTTCTTTACAATCTACTCGTCATCCGGACTGGTGGCTGCAGGAAAGCTCTTTGAATCTATGCTCGGTATAGACTATAAAATTGCGGTAATTATAGGGGCGGTCACAATAGTAACCTATACTTTCATGGGTGGTTACCTGGCATCATGCTGGACTGACTTTTTCCAGGGAGGCCTGATGTTTATAGCCATAATACTTGTGCCTTTGATGGCTCTAAACAGTGCCGGCGGTACTCAAGGGGTAATAGATGCCATGGCAGCAAAAAACATAAGTATGGATATTTTCAGTAACGGTTCCGGAAAGATTGGAGTAATGGCAATAGTTTCTTCCCTGGCATGGGGCCTAGGATATTTCGGGCAGCCTCATATTTTAGTAAGATTTATGAGTATAAACTCTGTAAAGGATATAAAAAAGTCGAGATTAATAGCCATGGTATGGGTAATAATATCTTTAGGAGGTGCCGTAGCAGTAGGTCTTGCAGGAATAGCTATGTTTAAAACTCCTCTGGAAATGGGAGGGGACCCTGAAAGAGTATTTATATATATGATCTCAAAGCTTTTTAATCCTTGGGTAGGAGGAATTCTCCTGGCTGCGATATTATCCGCAATAATGTCCACTATAGATTCCCAGTTACTTGTGTCATCCACAACCCTTACAGAAGATTTTTATAAGTATATAAAAAAAGATGCTAAGGACAAGGAACTTATGTGGGTAGGAAGATTGTGTGTGATCGGTATATCTTTTGTGTCTGTAATAATGGCACTTAATCCCAGTGTAAAAGTTTTGGCCCTAGTTTCATATGCATGGGGAGGATTCGGAGCTGTATTCGGTCCGGCTGTGCTAGCTACTCTATATTTTAAAAATCTAAACTGGAAAAGTGTGTTTGTAGGAATGGTAACAGGTATGCTGGTTCTCGTAACATGGAAGCATCTTGGATACGGGGCAATAATGTATGAAATAGTTCCTGGATTTATAGCAAATGCAGTGGTAATACTGATAGGGGAGAAGGTATTTTTCTCAGAAAAATCTCAGGAAAAAAACGAACTTGCTTAGGGAGCTTTTAGCTCCCTTTTTTCTTGATTTTTTACACAATATACATTAAAATTATATTAGCTGACTTAAATTTTGTGAAATCCCTAATAAGATGATTAAAGTTTAAGTTTTCAGAAGTTTGATTTCAATGGTTTCTATTTAACAAATCACTATAAAACAGGCAATTAAACTTAAAGGGGGAAATTTTAATGGACGCTAATATCTGGGGAAAATTTGAAAATTGGTCTAATTCAGAATACATTGATGCAGAGGACAGAGAAGAGCTGAAACAAATAAAAGATAACGCCAAAGAAGTGGAAGATAGATTTTATACTGACCTGGAATTTGGAACTGGTGGTATGAGAGGTATCAGAGGCGTAGGTACCAACAGAATAAATAAATATATAGTAAAAAAAGCAGCTCAGGGAATAGCAAATTATATGCTGAAGATGGATGCTGAGGCTGCAGTGGAAAGAGGGGTAGTTATAGCCTATGACTGCAGAATCGGATCTTATGAATATTCTCTGAATATGGCTCTTGTTTTTGCAGCAAACGGAATAAAGACAAGTCTCTTTGAATCTTTGAGATCTACACCGGAGCTTTCCTTTGCAGTAAGAGAGCTGGGAACCATGGTAGGAGTAATGGTAACTGCATCTCATAATCCAAAAGAATATAACGGGTTTAAAGTTTACTGGGAAGACGGAGGACAGGTGGTGGAACCTCATGCTACTGAGATAGTAAAAGAGGTATATGCAGTGGAAAATTTTGACGCTATAAAAGCTATGACCCAGAAAGAGGCTGAGGAGAAGAATCTTCTTGAATTTGTGGGAAAAGCAGTGGACGACAAATATATAGAAGCCATCAAAAAAGAGGCTATCAATATTGATATTCCAGGAAAAAAAGATTTTAAAATAGTATATTCTCCCCTTCACGGAACTGGGAAAAGACCTCTTCAGAGAGTTATGAAGGAAATGGGATTTGACAGTCTGTATACAGTGGCAGAACAGGAAGATCCAGACGGGACTTTCCCGACATGTGACTATGCCAACCCTGAAGACCCGGCAGTATTTGAACTGGGAATAAAACTTGCTGAAAAAGTGGGATCTGGAATATGCATGGCCAATGACCCTGATGCAGACAGAATAGGTATAGCAGTAAAGAAAAAAAGCGGAGAATGGGTGTATCCAAATGGAAATCAGGTAGGACTTCTTCTCATGAATTATATTCTTGAAAACAGAAAAGATATACCTGAGAACGGAGCTGTAATCTCTACTGTAGTGTCGACTCCTATGCTAGATGTAGTAGCTGCAGACAAAGGTGTGAAGATGTTTAGAACTCTTACTGGATTCAAATATATAGGTGAAAAAATACTAGAATTTGAAACTGGCAAAATAGACGGAACTTACCTTTTTGGTTTTGAAGAATCTTACGGATACCTGGTGGGAACCCACGCAAGAGACAAGGATGCCATAGTCTCAACTATGCTCATAGCAGAGATGGCAGCTTATTATGAAGCTAATGGTACGTCAGTAATAGAGGAACTTGAAAAACTATACAACAAGTATGGCTGGTATAAAGAGGGAATACAGGCTATCACAATGAGTGGTAAAGAAGGAGCAGAAAAGATACAGAATATAATGAAGTCCCTAAGAGAGAACATGCCTGTGGAAGTTTTGGGGAAAAAGGTAAAGAAAGTTAGAGATTTTCAACTGCAGAAAGATTATGACAAAATAGCAGGAAAGGAATCTGTAATCGATCTTCCCAAGTCAAATGTAATACAGATGATCCTAGAAGATGATACTTATATAACTGCAAGACCTTCCGGGACAGAGCCGAAGATAAAGTATTATTACGGAATAAATGCAAAGACAGAAGCAGAGGCAGAAAAAAAATTGGAAGATACAATGAAGGGATTCTCAGAATTTCTTGAAAAATAAGATGCCAGGGACCTGATGTCCCTGGTTTTAATTTCTGGAGGCAATAATGACAGACGCAATCTATATACATATCCCGTTTTGCATAAACAGGTGTCAGTACTGTGATTTTCTTTCTTTTAAAAGCACCCCTCAGAAGAGAAGAGAGTATGTGGAATATCTGAAAAAAGAGATAAAACTTTACCCGAAATATGAATATGACACTGTTTATTTCGGAGGTGGGACTCCCTCGCTGCTTGAACCTGGTGAAATAAAGGATATACTGGAATTACTTCAGGTAAAAGACAATGCCGAGGTGACTCTGGAGGTCAATCCGAAAAGTGTTGATTTTGAAAAGCTAAAGGCTTTTCGTTCTGCCGGCATAAACAGGCTGAGTATAGGGGTACAGAGTTTTGACCCTCACTATCTGAAGCTAATAGGGAGACTGCATACAGCTGCAGAAGCAGAAGAGATATACAGGGATGCCAGAAAGGCCGGGTTTGACAACGTCAGCCTAGACCTCATGTTTTCCCTTCCGGGGCAGGGTATAGAGGATGTAAAAAGAGACCTTGCGAAGATAACTGAACTCAGACCGGAACATATATCCATCTATTCCCTAATATGGGAAGAGGGAACTCCCATATATGAAAAGCTTGTAAAGGGAGAATTACAGGAAACAGAAAATGAACTTGAGGCCAAAATGTATGAACTCATAATAGAGTTTCTCAAATCAGAGGGATATATTCATTATGAGGTTTCCAACTTTGCCCTGCCGGGGAAAGAAGCCAGACATAATACTAAATACTGGGAGAATAAAGAGTATATAGGGGCAGGTCTGGGATCGTCTGGATATACAGGTAACCAAAGGTATAAAAATGCTGTGAATTTTAAAGATTATTATGGTAAAATAGATAATAATGAGAAACCCCGTGAAGAGACGGAAGAGGTAAATGAAAAAGAAAAAGAGGAATATCGATATATTCTCGGTTTGAGACTTCTGGAAAAAGGAGTGGAGGCAAGAGGAGAGTATATTAATAAATGTCTGGAACTGGAGGAAAAAGGTTATCTGATGAAAAAGTCGGGTAAGTATGTCCTGACTCCAAAGGGACTCATGACAGCAAATGATGTTTTTGAAGAATTTATAGGCTAATTTAAAGGAGGAGATTGTTCTGGGAAGCATAAAGAATAATATCCAGGAGATATCAGAGGATATAAAAAAATATTCACCGTGTCCTGAACATGTGAAACTTGTGGCAGTAACTAAATACGTAGGGACAGAAGAGATGAGCGATGTAATCTCTGCAGGAGTAACCATCGTAGGTGAAAACAAGGTTCAGGTGCTAAGAGAAAAAAAAGAAAAATTTGATCAAAGTGAGCTAGGAAGTAAAATTAAATGGCATTTTATCGGAAATCTTCAAAAGAATAAAGTGAAGTACATATCAGACTACATAGATCTTATTCATTCGGTAAACAAGCTTTCTCTTGCCAGGGAGATAGATAAAAGGGCAGAGGCTGCTGGAAGAGTGATAGAGGTTCTCCTAGAGATAAACATCGCAGGAGAGGAAAGCAAAGAGGGATACAGTGTAGAGAAACTTTATAAAGAAATTCCGGAGATAATCAAGCTGAAAAATATAAAAGTAACCGGACTTATGACAATGGCTCCCTTCTCAGAAGATACTGAGCTTGTGAGGAGAGTGTTCAGAGGACTCAGAAATATTAAAGATGATCTGAGCAGAGACTATTTTCAAGGAGAGCTGAAGGAGCTCTCTATGGGAATGAGTGGTGACTATAAGATAGCTCTCCAGGAGGGGGCTACGTTAATTAGAATAGGAAGTAAAATTTTTTCCTAGGAGGGTGTGTTGAGAATGAAAGAGATGCTTAGGGGACTTAAGTTTAAAGATATTCTTGGTATTAACGACGCTACAGATGATGAGGCAGAAGAGCTAGGAAAGGTAATAGACAGTGTAGAAGAGATAAGAGATGAAAAGCCCGTTTTAAAGACGGAATTTTTGAGTACAGGTGAAACTGGAAAAGGCGATAAAAAAACAGATTCAAAAATAGAGGTTCCTGTGAAATCACCTTCGGAACCTGAACTGAAGCCTTCAACTATGGGTGGAAGAGATTACCAGACTGTATTTGTGGACCCAAAGAAATTTTCAGAGTGTAAAAAAATAGCCAACTACATCAAGGACGATAAAATAGTAACTGTAAATCTTGAGTATGTGGACAGCCCTACTGCTCAGAGAATAATAGATTTTTTGAGCGGAGCCATGAGCATAAAAGAAGCTCAGTTTATAGAGGTCAGTAAGAAAGTATATATGGCTGTTCCTAAAAGGGTACAGGTATTTTATGACGGTAAAGCAGAATCTGTAAACAACGGACTCTTAGAGATTTAAAGTATAGGGGGAAAATTGAAGCTGCTGAAAGATAGTATTAATATAAGTTATAAACTTTTAAAAATAATGCTCCCAGTGAGTATTTTAGTAAAAATTCTCAGTCATTTTGGGATAATAGAAACAATATCCAGAGGTATTTCTCCTGTGATGGGGATTATGGGACTGAGCGGAGAAATGGGAATTGTATGGGCTACGGCAATGACTACAAACATATA